>NZ_SSMZ01000099.1 GCF_004799395.1 Phenylobacterium sp. | reverse complement strand
ATGTAGTCGACGTGCGGATCGTGCGGCAGGGCGAAGACCACGATGTCGCCGCGATGCGCCTTCTGTTCGAGAACGCGGCCGGACAGGATCGGCGGGGCGAAGGGGATCGAGTACTTCGAATAGCCGTAGGTCCATTTGGACACGATGATGTAGTCGCCCTCGTAGAGGTTCGGCTCCATCGACGCGGACGGGATGGTGTAGGGCTGGAAGAACAGCACGCGCAGGAAGAGGGCGATCGCGAGGGCATAGACGATGGTCTTGATGATCTCGACGATCTCGGCCATCGCGCCGGACTTCTCCGGAGGCGCAGAAGCCTGGGTGGTGTCGTTCATGAGCAGTCCTTGGGAGGGCCCGCCAAAGCGGTCGGGCCGTTAGCTACGCGTTGGACGCCGCGCGGGCAAGTTCTGTGCCCCAGACATCGTGTCCGGACAGTCGCTGGCGACCCCGGCGCCAAGCGCGACATTGGCGTCGCGCGACCCAGGGCCATCCGATATGGTCCGGCCGCCAACCAGCCGGTCAGGGTCAGATGTCGCCGTTGCGCCCCGCCGCCTCCGCCAGCTTGACGAAGGCCGCGGCCCTTGAGCGCGCGGGCGACCTGTACGGCGCGCTGGCGGCCTATGAAGCCGCCCTCACCACGGCGCCTGACGATCCGGAGATCCTGTCGCCCCTGGCGTCGCTGGCCGGGCGGATGGGCCTGTGGGAGGTGGCGGCCCAGCTCTGGGCGCAAGTCAGCCTCGCCGATCCCGATCGGCTGGAGGCGGTGGACGGCCAGGCCCGGGCGCTGCGGGAGCTCGGGCGGTTCGAGCCGGCGATCGGCCTGCTGCGCGAAGCCCTGCTGGCGCATCCGCAGGAGGCGCGGCTGTGGAACAGCCTGGGCGTCATCCTGACCCAGGACAGCCAGGCCCGGCTGGCGCTCACTTTCCTGGACGAGGCCGTCCGGCTGGATCCGACGAACGCCGCAGCCGTCTACAACCGTGCGATCGCCCTCTTCGATCTGGACGAGACCGAGGCGGCAGCCGAGGCCTTCGCCCAGGCGCGGTCGCTGGCCGGCAAGGCCGCCGACGCGGCCATGATCGACTTCGCCGCCGCCACCCTGGCCCTGGCCCGGGGCGACCTGGCGGGCGGCTGGGCGGCCTATGAAAGCCGCTTCTCGCCGGACCTGCCCAAAGCGCTGTCGTTCGACGTCCCGGGAGGAAGGTGGGCGCTCGGCGGGGGGATGGCCGGGCGACACATGCTGGTGGTCGGCGAGCAGGGGCTGGGCGACGAGCTGATGTTCGCCAATGTGCTGCCGGATCTGCTGGCGGCGCTGGGGCCCCGGGGGCGGCTGAGCCTAGCGGTCGAGCCGCGGTTGGCTGGCCTGTTCGCCCGCAGCTTCCCCGAGGCGAGCGTCGGCGCCTACGTCACCGACCACTCAGGCCAACAGCCCCGGCGCTCCGTCCCCGGCCTGGACGCCGTGCCGGCGGTCGACCTGTGGGCGCCCATGGGCTCCCTGCCCGGCGCCTTCCGGCTCACGGTGGCGGCGTTTCCCTCGAGACCGGGATATCTGCAGCCCGACCCGGCGGCGGTGGCGCGGTGGCGGGGCTGGCTCGGTTCCGGCCCGCCGGCGGTCGGCCTGAGCTGGCGCAGCGGAAAAGCGGCGGGCGACCGGGCGCGGCAGTATCCTCCCGCCGAGCTCTGGGCTCCGCTGCTGCGAACGCCGGGGGTCCGGTTCGTCAACGTGCAGTACGGCGAGACGGCCGAGGAGCTGGCGGCGTTCCGGAGCGCGACCGGGGCCGAGATCCTGGAGCCGCCGGCCCTGGACCTTCGCGACGATATCGACGGGCTGGCCGCCCTGCTCTGCGCCTTGGACCTGACCGTCTGCGTCGCCAACGCCACGGGGTCTCTGGCCGGGGCGGTGGGCGCCAACGTCGCGATCCTCGGCGCCCCGGCGGCCTGGCCCAGGCTGGGGACCGACGCCCTGCCCTGGTATCCGAGGGCCAAGGTGCTGATCGCGCCGGCGTTCGGCGACTGGGTGCCGGTGATGGCGGCCGCGGCGGCGTTGGTGGCGGCCCTGGCCCGCTGATCCTATTCCGGCAGGGCCTCGATGATCACGAAGGCTTGGGCATAGGGATGATCGTCGGTGAGGCTGAGGTGGATCGCAGGCCGGTGCCCCGGCGGCATGATCTCCAGCAGCCGCGCGTGCGCGCCGCCGGTGAGCGCCATGGTCGGCTGGCCGGAGCGCAGGTTCACCACGCCCATGTCGCGCCAGAAGACCCCGCGGCGCATCCCGGTGCCGAGCGCCTTGGCGCAGGCCTCCTTGGCGGCGAAACGCTTGGCATAGCTGGCGGCCCGGTCGTTTTTGCGCTCGGATCGGGCGCGCTCGATTTCAGTGAAGATGCGCTGGGTGAAGCGCTCGCCGTGCCGCTCCAGGGTCTTCTCGATCCGGCGGATGTCGGAGAGGTCGGAACCGAGCCCGATAATCATGCGGCCCTGGTGGCTCGCGCCTCGTCCATCAGCGCGCGCATGCGCTGAATGGCCGGACCGAGGCCGATGAAGATCGCCTCGCCGATCAGGAAGTGGCCGATGTTGAGCTCCATGATCTCGGGGATCGCGGCGAGCGGTTTTACCGTCTCGAAATCGATGCCGTGGCCGAGGTGGACCTCGAGTCCGAGGTGAGAGGCTTCGCGGGCGGCCTGGCGGATCTTCTCCAGAAGGGCGTCGGCGTTCGGCTGGCGGTCGCGGACGCCCTGGCAATAGGCGCCGACGTGCAGCTCGACGACCTGTGCGCCGGCGGACTTCGACGCCGCGACCTGGCCCAGGTCGGCGTCAATGAAGCAGGAGACGCGGATGCCGGCTTCGGCGAGACGACGGACCACCGGGGCGATGGCGTTGTGGCCCTTGACCACGTCGAGGCCGCCCTCGGTGGTCACCTCCTCGCGCCGCTCAGGCACCAGGCAGGCGGCATGCGGCAGGTGCGCCAGAGCGATCGCCTCCATCTCCGGCGTCACCGCCATCTCGAAGTTGAGCGGCCGGCCGCGGCGGCGGCAGATGACGGCCAGCGCGTCGATATCGGCGTCGGAGATGTGGCGGCGATCCTCGCGCAGGTGGGCGGTGATCCCGTCGGCGCCGGCGGCCAGCGCCATCTCGGCGGCCCGCACCGGATCCGGATAGCCCTCGCCACGAGCGTTCCGCACGGTGGCCACGTGGTCGATGTTGACGCCGAGCCTGAGCTTGCTCATCCCTTCAACCTCTTGCTGCCCGGCTCCTCCGCCGGGAGCGCGGCGAGTTCGGGGGGGATCTCGTCGGGCGCATAGGAGGGGACATCGACCGTGGCCAGAGCCACCAGGGGGTAGCCGACATCGGCCTTGCCGCCAGACCGGTCGACAATGCAGGCGCAGCAAAGAACCACGCCGCCCGCGGCCTCGATCGGCACGGTGGCCTCGCGGAACGAGCCCCCGGTGGTGATCACGTCCTCAATGATCACGACCTTGGCGCCGGGGGCGATCTTGAAGGCGCGGCGCAGTTTGAAGGCGCCGTCCTCGCGCTCGACGTACATCGCCGGCACGTCGAGCCAGCGGGCGGTCTCGTAGCCCGGGATGATCGCGCCCACCGCCGGCGAGACGATCACGTCGGGCTTGCCGAACTGCGCCTCGATCTTCTCAGCCAGCGCCTTGCACAGCCGCGCGGTGCGCGCCGGGAACTGGAAGACCAGGTTCTTCTGCAGGAACATCGGGCTGTGGCGGCCGGACGCCAGGATGAAGTGGCCTTCGCGCAAAGCGCCGGCGCCGCGGAATTCGTCGAGGACCTGTTCGGTGTTCATGGTCCCTCGATACCGCTCTTTCGGCCCGCCCGGAAGATATCGGCGTACTGTCATGCTTGTGCGGTTGCAGGCTTGCGCGACGCATCCTTAGGTGCGGACATGAAGCGGATGTTTCTGGGGGTCGCCCTCGTCCTGATCGTCTGGATCTCAGCCGGTGCGGCCATGGTCGCGACCGCCGGACCGTTCACGCCGTCCGGGCGCTATGTGGACATCGGCGGGCGCAAGCTGCGGCTGGTCTGCGCGGGTCCGCCGGCCGACGCGGCGCGGCCGACGGTCTGGATGGAGCCGGGCGCCTTCGGCCTGGCGGCGGACTGGGCGGCGATCCAGGAGAAGCTCACCGTCAAGTCGATCCGCTCCTGCGCCTATGATCGCGCCGGCATGGGCTGGTCCGATCCGGGGCCGAAGCCACGCGATGCGGCGACCATCACCGACGACCTGGAGAAGTTGATCGCCGCGTCCGGCGAACCTGGGCCCTTCATCCTGATGGGCCACTCCATGGCCGGGCTCTACACACGCCTGTTCGCCGGTCGCGACCCGGACAAGGTGGCGGGCCTGGTGCTGATCGAAGCCACCACGCCGGAGCAGATCGACAATCCGGGCACGCAGAAGTTCATCGGCGTCTTCACCACGATCTCGAAGGTCGCCGCGGTGTCCGCCAGCCTTGGGACCACCCTGCCCCTCTACTGGAGCGCCGGCGACCGGATCGGCTTGCCGAAGCAGGGCAGCGCCGAGAAGCGTCACGCCTATGTCTCCGGCCGCCACGCGCGCACAGCGGCAGAAGAGGTCGAGAACTGGCCGCGCAGCGCGGCTGAGGCGGGCAAGGCGGCGCCCTACGATCCCAAATGGCCGGTGGCGGTGATCGTCGCCGACCGGGGCGAGACCCAGGGCTCGACCGATGCGCGGCGCGGGCCGGAACTGGCCTCGCGCGCCGGGACCTTCGAGGCGGTGCGCGGCGCCTCGCACACCAGCATCCTCGGTGAGACCTATGGCGACGCCGCCGTGCGGGGTGTCGAGTTCGTACTGGCGCATCTGGCGCCGTCGTCCTCGGGCCTCTGATGCCGGCGCAGGGCTGGGGACAACGGATCGGTCTGGCCCTGGCGGCAATCGTCGCCGTGGCGATCTTCGGGTTCTACGCCGGACGGCTGTCCATGCCCCTGCCGCTCTTCGCGGCGGACGAGACGGTCTTTCTGATCCGCGCCCTCTATCCCCCGGGGGTGACCGTCTTCGACCCGACCCTGGCGAGCGCCAACGACGGGGTGCATCTGAGCGCCATCCGCGCGGTCTATGCCCTCGGGGCGCCGGTGGTGGCCGGAGACCGGCTGGTCAATGGGGCTGCGTATCTGGCCGGACTGGGACTGATCTGGCGCGCCTTCGCGAAGGGGACGCCGCGCGGCGACCAGGCCGCGCTGGGTCTGCTGGCGCTGGGTTTCCCCTACTACCGTTTCGCCTTTTCGAACCTGGCCGAAGGGCTGTTCGTCGGGGTGCTGGCGCTCCTTTGCCTGGCCACGGCGCGCTGGTATCGCAGCCGACCTATCGTCCACGCGCTGCTGGCGGGAGCCCTGGCGGCGACCCTGGTGCTGGTCAAGCCCAACGGGATCGCCGCGGTCGCCGCCCTGGGCGCGGTGATGCTGGCCGACGCCTGGGCGAGCGGGCGATGGCGGCTGGTCCCGTTGCGCGCCGCGCTGTTCGCAGCCGGCTTCTTCGCGGTCGGGAACCTGCTCCAATTCGCGGCGGAAGAGCGGGTGGCCAACCCCCTGACCTTTTTCGTTGCCGAAGGCTACGGCGGCATCCTGGGCTTGGGGACGCCGCTCAGCGCCTGGTCCCTGGGCCTGCTGGAAGCCGTCGCCATGACCAGCGCCGCGGCGGTGCTGGCCGGGATCCCTTTGACGGCGGGTCTGGGCGACCTGGTGACGCGGTGGCGGGCGCGAGGGCGCCGGTTCGAGGCCGACGGCGCGGATCTGATCTTCCTGCTGCTGGCCCTGTCGCTCGTCGCGACGGTGGCGATGGCGAGCCTGTTCGCCGCGCAGGTCGCCTCGACGCCCAGCGAGACCAAGCGGCTGTGGGGTCGATACTTCGAGTTCTTCGTCCCCCTGCTCTGGTTGGCGGCCGCCCCGGCGCTCGCCCGACCGATGGGACGACGGACCGCCTGGGCCTGCGCCGGCGTGGTGTTGGGCGGGCTCGCGGGCCTGCTGGCGTGCCTCAAGGCCGGCATCGTGCTGTTCCCCTGGGACGCCGGGATATTGACCGCCTTCTTCCATCCCGACCCCGTGCGCGCGCCCCTGCCTGGAACCTTCCCCTACCTGGCCCTGGCGACGAGCGCTGTCGTGCTGGCGTCGGCAGCCCTGGTCTTGCGGGCGCGGCCGGCGGCGGCGGGCCTCGGTCTGGTGCTGGCGCTGGGCGTGCTGTCGACCCAGGTGGACAACGTCTGGACCGCTCCGATGATCGCCGATCGTAACGCCCTGGATCGG
>NZ_SSMZ01000098.1 GCF_004799395.1 Phenylobacterium sp. | reverse complement strand
GGCAATGATTCGGGGACCATGCACCTGGCGGCCGCCGCGGGGATCCCGACGCTGGGGCTGTTCGGACCCTCGGACGAACAGCTCTACGGGCCCTGGGGCGTCGATGCCCGCGTGGCGCGGGGTCCGCGCAGCTATGAGCAGATCCGCGCCGTTGACCCGGGGTTCGGCCAGGCGCTCTGTCACATGATGGACCTCAGCGTCGAAACGGTGGGCGACGCCGCCGAGGACCTGTTGACCGCCACGGAGGGCGCGCGTGCCTGAGACTTACGACCTGATCGTCCGCAGCGGCGAGGTGATCAACCATCAGGGCCGCGGGGCCGCCGACGTAGGGGTGCGCGGCGGAAAGATCGCCGCCATCGGCGACCTCGGCCAAGCCAGCGCCGACGAGGTGTTCGACGCCTCCGGCCTGACCATAATGCCCGGCGTCATCGACACCCAGGTGCACTTCCGCGAACCCGGCCTGGAGTGGAAGGAAGACTTGGAAACCGGCTCCCGGGCCGCGGTTCTGGGCGGCGTCGTCGCGGTATTCGAGATGCCCAACACCGAGCCCACGACGACGGACCCCGACGCGCTGGCCGACAAACTCGCGCGCGCCAAGAGCCGGATGCACTGCGACCACGCCTTTTACGTCGGCGGAACGCACGAAAACGCCCGCTGGCTGGGCGAGTTGGAGCGCCTGCCCGGGTGCTGCGGGATCAAGGTGTTCATGGGCGCCTCCACCGGCACGCTGCTGGTGCAGGACGACGAGGGCATCGAGCAGGTGTTGCGCCACGTCAACCGTCGCGCGGCCTTCCACTCCGAGGACGAATATCGCCTGGCCGACCGCCGCCCGCTCGCCCGCGCCGGCGACTGGACCAGCCACTACGAGGTGCGCGACGCCCAGTCGGCGATCCAGTCGACCGAGCGGCTGGTGCGCATCGCGACGAAGCTCGGCAAGCGCATCCACGTGCTGCATGTCACCACGGCCCAGGAGGTCGCCTACCTAGCCGAGCATAAGGATGTGGCCAGCGTCGAGTTCACACCGCAGCACCTGACGCTCGCTGGGCCGGAGGCCTACGAGCGGCTGAAGGGCTACGCCCAGATGAACCCGCCGATCCGCACCGCCGAGCATCGCGCCGCGCTGTGGGCCGGGATGGCCAACGGCGTGCCCGACGTCCTGGGTTCCGACCACGCGCCGCACACCTCGGAGGAGAAGGCCCGGCCCTATCCGGCTTCACCCTCGGGCATGCCCGGCGTGCAGACCCTGCTGCCGGTGATGCTGACCCATGTGGCCGAGGGCCGGCTCAGCCTGGAGCAACTTGTCGACCTGACAAGCCACGGCGCCAACCGTCTGTTCCAACTGGCCGACAAGGGCCGCCTGGCCGAGGGCTATGATGCAGACCTGACGATCGTCGACCTGAAGGCCCGCAAGACCATCCGCCACGATATGATGGCCAGCCGCGCCGGTTGGACGCCCTTCGACGGCATGGAGGCCAAGGGCTGGCCGATGGCGACGATCATCCGCGGGACTGTGGTGATGCGCGACGGCGAAGTCGCCGCCCCGCACCTGGGCGAACCGTGCCGGTTCCAGGAGACCCTGGTCGCCTGAGTTCGCCGGCCAACATATGATCTTCGCGCCGCCGCGATCGCCTAGGCCAAGCCCAGTTCGCGCTTGGCGGCCCTGGTCAGCTTGGCGGAGATCAGGGCGTGGGCGTTCGCGAGCCAATCGGTGATGTCTGTGGCGGACGCCCCGTCGAGGGCGACATTGACCCAGTGGCCCTTGGCGCAATAGGGCGCCTGGCGGCAGGGGCCGCCTTCGGTCAAGGCGACGAAGCCGATAGGGCTCACCTTGAACGACAGGCCGCCGGAAAGGCCACAGATGGCGAACACCTTGCCGCCCACCTTGTAGACATCCGAGCCGCCCCACTGGACGACCTTGGTGGCGGCCGGCAAGGCCATCGCCGCCGCCTCGATTTGCTCACGCGTCAATCCGCCAGTCCCAGGGCGGCCCGCTGCTTCTTCGGCAGCTTCCCGGCGATAAGCGCATGGGCGCGCGCCAGCAAATCCACGACCTCGGCGTCATCCAGCGCCGCCAGGTCGTCGAATTGCACCCACTTGAAGCGCGCGGCGTATGGCGCGGGCTTGGCTCGGCCGGTTTCGGTGAGCGCCTCGAAGGCGATATCGCTGACCTTGAGCGACAGACTGGCGGCCGCCCCATCGGCGGCGGCGAACATCTTGCCGCCGACCACATAGCAGCGGTCGTCGCCCCACTTGATGGAGAGCTCGGCGCCCGGCAGCGCCAGCGCCGCCTTGTCCAGCGCCGCCGGGGTCATGGGCCTTACGCCTCGACGCCCAGGCCGATCGGACAGACCACGCCGGTGCCGCCGACGCCGCAGTAGCCGCTCGGGTTCTTGGCCAGGTACTGCTGGTGGTAGTCCTCCGCGAAGTAGAACTCGCCGCCGGGCCGGATCTCCGTCGTGATCTTGCCAAACCCCTTGGCGCCGAGGGCGTTCTGGTAGGCCAGCTTCGAGGCCTCGGCGGCCGCCTCCTGGGCGTCGTTCTGAGGGTAGATACCCGAGCGGTACTGGGTGCCGATGTCATTGCCCTGGCGCATGCCCTGGGTCGGATCGTGGCCCTCCCAGAACACCTTCAGCAGGTCGGTGTAGCTGACCACTTTCGGGTCATAGGCCACCAGCACTGCCTCGGTATGGCCGGTGCGTCCGGAGCAGACCTCCTCATAGGTCGGATTGGGCGTCAGGCCAGCGATGTAGCCCACCGCCGTCACCCAGACGCCCGGGAGTTGCCAGAACTTGCGTTCCTCGCCCCAGAAACAGCCCATGGCGAAGATCGCCGTCTCCATCCCGGCCGGATAGGCCCCTTTGAGGGGATGGCCGTTGATGAAGTGGGTCTCGGCCGTCGGGATCGGGTGCGCGCGCCCCGGCAGGGCGTCGGCTTCCGTCGGCATTTCCAGCGTCTTGCGTCCGAACATGGGGCCTCCTTGCAGTCGGCTGTGAACATAGCGATCCGCGGCCCATCTTGCATCCGCCGCGGCGGGTGACGTAGGGTCAATTCCGTGCCAGTCTGGACTGCAAGAACGTCGTTTGGGGAGATTTGTCCATGCCACGCGCTTTGAAGACCACCCTGATCGCGGGTGCGATGGCCTTGATGGCCGGGGGTGGCATCGCCTACGCCAGCGGCGGAGGCGGGGGCGGCATGCCCGCCGGCGGCGGCGGCTCCCCGATGCCGAGCACGTCCGGCCCGAGCTACGACCCGGCGGCGGAGTACGCCAAGGCGATCGCCGCCCTGAAGGCCAGCAACTACAAGGACGCCGCCCGCGCGGCCGGACACGTCACCGAAGCCGTGCCGCAGAACCCCGACGGCTGGCGCCTGCTGGGCATGGCCAAGGCCGGCGACAACGACTGGAAAGGCTCTCGCCGCGCCTACGAGAAGGCCGTGAAGCTGACGCCTGACGATCCGATTTCGCACGCCGGCTTGGCCATGGCGCTGGCCAACCTGAAGGACCCCAAGGCCCAGACCGAAGCCGACTGGCTGAAATCCAAGGCCCAGGCCTGCGGCGACAGCTGCCCAGACGCGGCGCGCCTGAAGGACCTCAACTCCAAGGTCGAGAGCGCCATGACGCCGCCTGCGGCCGGCGCGCCCAAGCCCAGCGCAATGCTTGACCGCTCGATCCTGTTCGGCGGCGCCAAGTCCGGCGACGCCGCCTACGTCCAGGCGGTGAGCCTGATCAACGACAAGCGCTATGACGAGGCGCTGGCTTCCCTCGCCAAGGCGCAGGAGACCTTTGGGCCGCACCCCGACATCCTGACTTACGAGGGCTACGCCTGGCGCAAGAAGGGCGACTACGCCCGGGCTGAGACCTACTACAAGCAAGCCCTGGCCATCGCCCCGAACCACATCGGCGCCACCGAGTACTATGGCGAACTGAAGGTGGCCAAGGGCGACCTCACCGGCGCCAGGATGATGCTGGCCCGCCTCGACAAACTCTGCGCCTACGGCTGCGCAGACGCGGAGGAGCTGCGCCGTTGGATCGACGCCGGCGGCGATCCGCACGGGAACTAGCCGCCGTCATCCTCGGCGGGATTGTCCTTTCGGCCACCGTCAGCGCGGGCGCGCTGGCGGCCTTGGACGATGCGCCGATCCGCGGCATGCTGTGGGTCGCCCGCGACGCCGACTCCAGGCGCGCCCTTGGCTCCGTCCCCACCGAGTGCCTGAA
>NZ_SSMZ01000097.1 GCF_004799395.1 Phenylobacterium sp. | reverse complement strand
GGCTGGTGATCGCCACCGGCGCCGCGCTGGGCCTGGCCGAACTTGCGCCGGAGCTTCGCCGGCTGACGCCGATCAAGGGCCAGATCCTGCGTTACGCCGACCGGCGCGGCGGGCGGATCAGTCTGCGCGGCGAGGGCTTGTACGCTGTGCCTGGCGCGGCCGGCCTGGCGATCGGGGCGACGATGGAGCCGGGCCGGGAAGACACTCAGCCCGACCCGGAGAGCCTCGCGCCCCTGATCGCGGCGGGGGAGCGGCTGTTCCCGGCGCTGGCGGGCGCGACCTTCGGCGTGTCCGCCGGCGTCCGCGCCGCCACGCCGGACGGGCTGCCGATGATCGGGGCTGCGAGCGCTCCGGGCGTGATCCTGGCGGTGGGCGCGCGGCGCAACGGCTGGCTCCTGGCGCCGCTGGTCGCCGCGATCGTCGCAGCGCAGGTGGCCGGGCGCGATCCTGGCCCCTATGCGGCGCGGCTCGACCCTGCGAGGTTCGCGCCATGACGGCCTATGGATTCACCGACGAGCAGCAGGCGATCCGCGAGGGGGTCTTGCGGCTTTGCACCGGCTTCGACGCCGACTACTGGCGGCGCACCGACGAGACCGGCGAGTTTCCAGAGACCTTCGTGGCCGCCATGGCCGAAGCCGGCTGGCTGGGCGCCGCCATGCCGGTCGAGCTGGGCGGCTCGGGCCTCGGCGTCACCGAGGCCGCCATCGCCATGCAGGCGGTCGCCGAGAGCGGCGCCGGCTTCACCGGCGCCAGCGCGCTGCACCTGAACATCTTCGGCCCCATGCCGCTGGTGAAGTTCGGGACCGCCGAGCAGAAGCAGAAGCTGATCCCCCGCCTGATCGCCAACCAGGACAAGATGTGCTTCGGCGTCACCGAGCCCGACGCTGGCCTCGACACCGCAAGCCTGACCACCCACGCCACGCGCACCAACGACGGCTACGTCATCCGTGGACGGAAGATGTGGACCACCATGGCGCAGCGGGCGACCAAGATGCTGATCGTGGCCCGCACCACCCCGCGCGCCGAGGTGAAGAAGGCCACCGACGGCATCAGCCTGTTCTACGTCGATTTCGACCGCGAGAAGATCCAGGCGACGCCGATCGCCAAGATGGGCCGCAAGGCGGTGGAGTCCAACGCGGTGTTCATCGACGACCTGGCAGTGCCGGCCGACGCCCTGGTGGGCGAGGAGGGCAAGGGCTTCCACTACCTGCTGCAGGGGCTGAACCCTGAACGCATCCTGATCGGGGCCGAGGCGGTGGGACTGGGCCGCGCGGGCCTGAAGAGGGCCGCCGGCTACGCCAAGGAGCGGATCGTCTTCGGCCGGCCGATCGGCCAGAACCAGGGGATCGCCCATCCGCTGGCCCGTTGCTGGGCCGAACTGGAGGCGGCCAACCTGATGGCGTTCCGGGCCGCGGCGCTCTACGACGCCGGGCTCGAGTGCGGGGCCGAGGCCAATGCGGCGAAGTACCTGGGCGGCGAGGCCGGCTTCCGTGCCTGCGAAACCGCGGTCCTGACGCACGGCGGCATGGGTTATGCCAAGGAATACGACGTCGAGCGCTATTTCCGCGAGGCGATGATCCCGCGCATTGCGCCGGTCAGCCGTGAAATGATCTTCAATTTCATCGCCGAGCGGGTCCTGGGCCTGCCGAAGAGTTACTGAGTTTCGCACAAGGATGGGGCGTTCGATGAGCATCAAGGGGTATCTGACCGGTGCGGCCTGCGCCGTGGCCCTGGCGGCGGCTGGCGGCGGAGCGCAGGGCGCCAACTTCTCCATCCAGGACACGCTGAGCTACCCCTTCGTGCTGGGCCTGGTGAGCGCGCCGCACGCCGACCGGATCGCCTGGGTGCGCGACGTGAAGGGCGTGCGCAACGTCTGGGTGGCGCAAGCGCCGGACTTCACGCCGAAGCAGGCCACCCAGTTCACCGAGGACGACGGCCAGGAGATCACCCAGCTCACCTTCTCGCCGGACGGCTCGACACTGGTCTTCGTGCGCGGCGGCGACCACGACGCCAATTGGCCGGCCGCCGGCAACCTGTCGCCCGATCCGAGCCACAGCCCGACGGAGCCCAAGGTCACCCTGTGGCTGGCCGATCCGACCGCCGCCAGGCCGGCTGCGAAGATTGTCGAGGGCGATGCGCCGGCGGTCTCCTCCAACGGCGCCCTGGCCTACCTGAAAGACGGCGCCGTCTGGACCGCCAAGCTCGACGGCGCGGGCGCCAAGAAGCTGTTCTTCGACCGCGGCAAGGACAGCGAGCTGGCCTGGTCGCCGGACGGCTCCAGGCTCGCCTTCTCCTCGCTGCGCGAAGACCACGGGTTCATCGGGGTCTTCACCTCGGCGGACCAGCCGATCGAGTGGATGTCGCCCTCCACAGGCATCGACCGCGAGCCGCAGTGGTCGCCGGATGGCAAGCAGATCGCCTTCACCCGCCAGCCGGGCCGGGGCGGCGCTCCGCTGCCGATCCTGACCCGCACCCCGCGTCCCTGGGCGATCTGGACCGCCGAGGCGGCCACGGCCGCCGCCCACAAGGTCTGGACGAGCCCGGACACCCTGCGCGGCTCCTATCCGGACTTCGCCGGCCAGGCCAACCTGCACTGGGCGGGCAATGGGCGGCTGACCTTCCTTTCGGAGGCCGACAACTGGCCGCACCTCTATTCGGTGGCGGCGAGCGGCGGAGACGCGAAGCTGCTGACGCCCGGCGCCTTCATGGTCGAGCACATCGTACCCAGCGTCGACGGCCGGTCGCTGATCTATTCGGCCAACACTGGCAAGGACGGCGACGACAACCAGCGCCGTCACCTCTACCGGGTCTCAGCCGAGGGTGGCGCGCCGGTGGCCCTGACCGAAGGGGCGACGCTGGAGTGGAGCCCGGCGGCGTTGTCGAGCGGGGCCGCCTTCATCGCCGCCGACGCGCGCCGTCCGCCGGCGGTGGACCTGGTGTCGCTGGCCGCGTCGGGCCGCCGCGAACTGGCCGGCCAGGCGCCTGACCCGGCCTATCCGGGCGCCCAGTTCGTGATCCCGAAGAAAGTGAGCTGGAAGGCGCCGGACGGCCTGACCGTCGAAGGCCAGCTCTTCCAGGCGCCGGGCGCCAAGAACACGCCCGGCGTGATCTTCGTCCATGGCGGGCCGCCGCGGCAGATGATGCTCGGCTGGTCCTACATGGACTACTATTCGAACGCCTACGCCATGAACCAGTACATGGCCGCCCACGGCTTCACCGTGCTGTCGGTGAACTATCGCCTTGGCATCGGCTACGGCTGGGACTTCCAGCACGCGGAGCATGGCGGGGCGGCGGGTTCATCGGAGTACCAGGACGTGGCGGCCGGCGGACGGCTCCTGCAGGCGACGCCTGGCGTCGATCCCAGCCGCATCGGCATCTGGGGCGGCTCCTATGGCGGCCTGCTGACGGCGCTCGCCCTGGCGCGCAACTCCGACATCTTCAAAGCCGGGGTAGACTTCCACGGGGTCCACGACTGGTCGCGCTCGGTGGCCCGCCAGTACGGCGCGCGCACCGACCGCTACGAAAAGGGCGACCTGGCCCAGGCGCTGGAGGTGGCTTTCAAGGCCTCACCGGACGCCGACGTCGGAACCTGGACCTCGCCGGTGCTGCTGATCCAGGGCGATGACGACCGCAACGTGAACTTCGCCGAGACTGTGGACCTGGCGCGGCGGCTGCAGGCCAAGGGCGTCGACTTCGAGGAACTGGTGATCCCCGACGAGATCCACGGCTTCCTGCGCTATGCTTCGTGGCTCAAGGCCGACACGGCGACCGCGGAATATCTCACGCGCAAACTGGGCGCCCAGCCTGGGAAGTAGCCAGGCGCCCAGCCGCACCGTCGCTTCAGCTCAGCGGACGCTGAAGCGGATGGGGATATTGACGGTCGCGCCGTCCACCGGCTGGCCGTCGAGGGTCTGGGGGCTCATCCGGAAGTAGCGGGCGAGCTTCTGCGCGGCCGGCCCGAAGCCCGCGCCGGCGGGCGTTTCGGCGCC
>NZ_SSMZ01000096.1 GCF_004799395.1 Phenylobacterium sp. | reverse complement strand
GCGTCGGCGTCGAGATCGCCGTCGGTCAGCTGGGCCACGTCGAAGGGATCGTTGGGGTGCTTGGCGATCTTGGCGGCCAATTGCTGGCCGCGCTCGCGCACGACGCCCAGGTCCCGGCCATAAATCAGAGCGGCGCGCACGCCGGCGTCCGGCCGCGACAGGAAACGTTCGATGTCCGGGCGCTTGCCGAGGATCAACGCCTTTAGCCTCCGGTCGGCAGCCCGGTCGGGGTCGTGGAATCGGCCGGCGGCGGCGTCACCTTCTGTTTGGTCTTCGCCGTGGGTTCGCCGGTGGCGATCCAGGACGCCAGCTCCAGCTGGATGCGCCGCGCGGCCTCCTCGGCGGCCCGGTCCTCGGCGTCCTGCTCGGCGACGATCGCGGCGTAAGGGTCGTCGGCGGAATCGTAGGTGACTTCCACGCGCACGCGGCCCTTCTTGGCGATGTCGCCGGCGGGCAGGTTGGCCAGGGTGTAGTCGGCGGTCATCACGAATTCGTAGCGGGTGGCGACATTGTCGGTGCGCACGCCGCGCGGATAGCGCGCCTCGGACAGCGACAGGCCCATGGAATAGAGCGCCGGCACGCTGCGGTCCTTGGCGAAAGCGTCTTCCAGGTGCTCGCGGATCAGGAAGCCGGCTCTGCCATTGGGCTGGACGACGTTGATCGCGGCCAGCTTCGGCACCACGCCCTGCGCGGCGTAGAGCGGGGTGAACCCGCAACCGCCGAGCGCCAGGCTGGCGGCCGCGGCGCCCAGGCTCAGCAGGAGCTTGGCGGGGCGTTCCACGTCAGGCGGCCACGATATTGACGATGCGGTCGGGCACCACGATCACCTTGCGGATGGTCAGGCCCTCAAGGCGCCGCGCGATCTCGGGGTCGTCAAGCACGATCTTCTCCACGTCCGCCGCCGAGGCGCCCGCCGGGGCCGATATTTCGCCTCGCCGCTTGCCATTGACCTGCACCGGCAGCACCCGAACCGCGTCTTCGGTAAGCGCGATGTCGAAGGCCGGCCAGTCCGCCATGGCGACCATGCCCCCTCCGCCGACCCGCGCCCAGCACTCTTCGGCCAGGTGTGGCGTGAACGGCGCAATCAGCCGGGCGAAGGCCGACAGCGCCTCGTGGCGGGCGGCCAGCAGGGGGCCGCTGGCGCCAGCCGCCGGATTGGCCTTCAGCAGGTTCAGGAACTCGTAGAGCCGCGCGATCCCCGAATTGAACCGGAAGGTGTCGATGGCCTCGGTGACCTGGCGGGTCAGCTTGTGGGTCGCACGGCGCACGGCCACGGCGGCCTCGCCGCCGCCGCCGGTGGGCGATCCCGCGCCATCGGGCTGGCTATCGAACTCCTCCCAGACCCGGTTCACGAAACGCCAAGCGCCCTGGACGCCGGCGTTGGACCACTGGGCGTCGCGCTCGGGCGGGCTGTCGGACAGCACGAACAGGCGCGCCGCGTCGACGCCGTAAACGTCGAAGATCTCCTCCGGCGCCACGGTGTTGCGCTTGGACTTCGACATCTTCTCGACATCGCCGATCACCACCTCGGCCCCGTTCTCCACGAGGCGGGCGCGGCGGGCCTTGCCCTCGACGATCACCTCGACGTCCTTGGGCTCCAGCCACTCGCCGCTCTGCCGACGATAGGTCTCGTGGGTGACCATGCCCTGGGTGAAAAGGCCGGCGAACGGCTCGCGCACGCCCAGCTGGCCGTCGTCGGCCAGCGCCTTGGTGACGAAGCGCGCATAGAGCAGGTGCAGCACGGCGTGCTCGATGCCGCCGATGTACTGGTCGACCGGCAGCCAGTAGTCGGCGGCCTGCTTGTCGATGGGCTCGGCCGCGTCCGGGTTGGCGAAACGGGCGAAGTACCAGGACGAATCCACGAAGGTGTCGAGGGTGTCGACCTCACGGGTGGCTGGGCCGCCGCACCTGGGACAGATCGTGTGCTTCCAGGTCGGGTGGCGGGCCAGGGCATTGCCGGGCTTGCCGAACTCCAGGTCGTCGGGCAGCGCCACCGGCAGGGCCGACCTCGGCAAGGGCACGACGCCGTCCTTGTCGCAATGAACCACGGGGATCGGGCAGCCCCAGGCGCGCTGGCGGGCCACGCCCCAGTCGCGCAGGCGGAACACCGTCGCGCCCTGGCCCTGGCCAAGCTCCTCCATCCGCGCGATGGCCGCGGTCTTGGCGGCCTCGATGTCCAGCCCGTCCAGGAACCGTGAATGATAGATCGTGCCGGGGCCCAGATAGGGCTCGTCGCCAATGGCGAAAGTCTCCGGGTCCTCGCCGGGCGGCAGCACCACCGGGGTCACCGGAAGTTTGTATTTATGGGCGAAATCGAGATCTCGCTGGTCGTGGGCCGGGCAGCCGAACAGGGCGCCCGCGCCATAGTCCATCAGTACGAAGTTGGCGATCCAGATCGGGAGCTCCCAGCTGGGATCGAAGGGGTGCTTAACTCGGATGCCGGTGTCGAAGCCCAGCTTCTCGGCGGTGTCGATCTCCGCCTGGCTGGCGCCGCCCTTCTTGCACTCGGCGATGAAGGCCTGGGCCGCGACGTCGGCGGCCGCAACCCGCTCGGCCAGCGGATGGTCGGCGGCGATGGCCACGAAGCTGGCCCCGAACAGGGTGTCGGGCCGCGTCGTGTAGACCTCCAGGCCCTTATCGAACCCCCGGGGCGGCTCGCCGGCGAACTCGAACGAGAAGGTCAGCCCCTTGGAGCGGCCGATCCAGTTCTCCTGCATGACCCGCACCTTCTCGGGCCAGCGGTCCAGGGTCGCCAAGTCGTCGGTCAGCTGATCGGCGTAATTGGTGATGCGCATGAACCACTGGTTCAGCTTGCGCTTCTCGACCACCGCGCCGGAGCGCCAGCCGCGGCCGTCAACCACCTGCTCGTTGGCCAGCACGGTCATATCCACCGGGTCCCAGTTGACCATCCCCTCGCGGCGATAGACCAGGCCGCGGGCGAACAGGTCGAGGAACAAGGCCTGCTGCTGGCCGTAATAGGCGACGTCGCAGGTGGCGAATTCACGGGACCAGTCGATCGACAGGCCCAGTTCCTTCAGCTCGGCGCGCATCCGGGCGATGTTGTCGTAGGTCCAACCCTTGGGATCGACGCCGCGCTCCATGGCGGCGTTCTCGGCGGGCAGGCCGAAGGCGTCCCAGCCCATCGGGTGCAGCACGGAAAAGCCCCGGGCGCGCTTGAAGCGGGCGATGACGTCGCCCAGCGCATAGTTGCGCACGTGGCCCATGTGCAGGCGTCCCGACGGGTACGGGAACATCTCCAGCACGTAGTACTTGGGCTTGGATGGATCCATCACCGCGCGGAAGGCGTCGGTGTCCGCCCAGGCCTTGCGCCACTTGGGCTCGGTCTCTTTGGGGTTGTAGCGGGCCATCGTGGAGGCTTTGGACTGGAGTGGGACTTCCGGTCAACGGCCTCTGACAGGCGCGCCGACGAACGAACGGCTTGGGCGGCTTAGCCCTTGAGGTTCGAAAGTCGAAGCTGGCGCGCCTTCGTCAGGATGGCGTTCTCGAAGTCCGTCTCGGTCTGGCTGGTCGAGGGGGCGTCGATCCACTGTCCGTTGGCGTCCTTGTTCTGCTTGAACACCGCGACGTTCAGCCCATCGGCGCGCAGGCGCGCGTCCAGGATATAGACAGTGATCTTGAAGCGTTCATCCGGCTTTTCCGGATTCGCGTACCAGTCGGTGATGATCACGCCGCCGTAGGGGTCGGCCGAGGCCAGCGGCATGAAGGACAGGGTGTCCAGCGTCGCGCGCCACAGATAGCCGTTGACGCCGATCTGGGTCGCCGAGTCGGGGTTGACCACCTGTTTGGGGCCGCCCTTCCCGCCGCCGCCGAGCGGATGCATGATGTGGGAACAGCCGGCCACGCCCAGCGAGGCGACAGCCAAGGCGCTCACCGCAACGCCACGCATCCAAGTACCGCGCACAAACGGCATATGTGTCCGTCTCCAATGATTTCCGCGGCGCGAAGCTAGCGCCGCGGCGCCGCCCCGCGCCGGGAGCCTCTATAACAATGCCATGTCAGGCGCCAAACAGGAATCGCGTGACCCTGCCGCCACAGGCGAAGAGGTTCTTCGTCATATGCCGGCATTATGCACGCGGATTAAGTTGACCTTAGCCAGGACGGCTCTCTAATCGGCCTTCACCGTGGCGGAACCTGGGCGACTGGGGGTGTGTGCGCTGCGTCGAGGGGCTATATGTTGGGCATGTCCGTCCGCGGGTTTGCAATGCTGGCCGCCACAACCGCCCTTCTTGGGGCGGCGAGCGGCGTTGCGCAGGCGGCCCCGGCTTCGATGAGTTCAACGACATCGGCGCAGAGCACGACCACCCAGAGCACCTCGACCAAGCCGCTCGACTTCACAGTCCACGCCGACTCCTCGCCGCTCTCCGGCGCCCAGATGCTGAAATGGGACTATGCGGCCAAGGGCCGCTGGGGCGTCACCCTGAACCTGCAGCAGCCCGACACCCGCCAGACCACGCTGAACGACATCCAGGCTGGCGCGTATTACAAGATCACCCCGGCCTTGCGGGTCGGCGGCGCCTTCGCCTTCGGCGACCAACAGCCGATCCAGGGTCCGAAGCCGAACACACCGGACACCAGCCAACCGCGCGTCCAGCTCGAGACCAAGTTCAAGTTCTAGGGTTCAAGTCCCGAACGCGTCCACCGCTGCGACGCCCGCCAGGCCCGAGTCCTTCAGGAGGCGGGCTTTTTTGTTGTCTATGCCGCCCAGGCCATAGACCGCGCCGCCGACGCGGCGAACCAGGATCGCCAGCCGGACCGCGCCCATGGGCGCGCCGGCCGACGCGGATCGGCTCGCAAACACCGTCGAGACCACCGTCGCGTCCGCGCCGGCCCTCAGGGCGCGGCGCGCCGCCGCCGGCGAATGCGCCGCCGCGGTGACGATCCAGAACGGATGGGTTGCTTTCAGCCGCCGCGCGCGCCCCGCGAGCCGTTCGGGCAGGTGCACGCCATCGGCGCCCAGGCTTCGGGCTAGCCCCGCGTCGGCGCCGATCAGCAGGATCAGGCCGCGTGAACGGGCGATCGCTTTCAGCCTGCGCCCCCGCGCTTCGGCGTCGGCGGCTCCGAAGGCGCGGAACACCACCGCCGCGCCGCGCGGCAGGCGTCGGGCGACGGCCTCCGGGTCCGGCGTGCGGGTCGGGTCGGTGAAGAACAGCAGTGTCGGCAGGGCGGCCTTCGCCCCCTTTCGCAGGCGGGCGCGGCGCCCTAGGAACTGGGCCGTCCTCGCGAAGGTCCAGAATCCGCCCGAAATGGCCCAGCCTCCTCCTGCTTTCGCCGATGTCGTGGCCCGGATCGCCCGCGCGACGCAAGCCGCCGCTCGGCCGAGCGGCGACGTGACCCTGGTGGCGGTCTCCAAGATGCAGCCGTGGGAGGCTGTGGCCCCGGTGCTGGCCGCCGGTCAGCGGGTCTTCGGCGAGAACCGGGTGCAGGAGGCGCAGGGCCGCTGGACCGAATGGCGCGGCGAGATCGAGCTGCGCCTGATCGGACCCCTGCAGACCAACAAGGCCGCCGAGGCCGTGGCCTTCTTTGATGTCATCGAGACCCTCGACCGCGAGAAACTGGCCCGCGTCCTGGCCGAAGAGATCGGCAAACAGGGCCGCAGCCCCGGACTCTACGTCCAGGTGAACACCGGCGAAGAACCGCAGAAGGCCGGCGTGATCCCCACCGAGACCGACGCCTTTATCGCCGCCTGCCGCGGGACCTATGGGCTGACGGTGGAAGGCTTGATGTGCATCCCCCCGGCCGCCGAGCCTGCCGGTCCGCACTTCGCCCTGCTGGGCAAGATCGCCGCCCGCAACGGATTGGCGAAGCTCTCCATGGGGATGAGCGACGACTTCGAGACCGCCATCGCCTTCGGGGCGACCAGCGTGCGGGTGGGCTCGGCGGTGTTCGGGGCGCGCAGCTAGCGGGCGGTGAACGCCCGCGGATCGAAGGCCTGCAGATCCGGCTCGATCCAGACGCGCCGCGCCTCGACCGAAAAGAGCCGGTCCTTCGACCAGTAGGCGAGCGGCCAGTCCGAGCGGCCCAGTGGACCCGCCATCAGGGCGTCGACGATTTCATTCAGGGGTCTGTCCGGTGGATGCGAGGCCAAGACGGCCCCCGCCGCAGCGAGCGAGGCCTGAGTGATGGTCTCGTGGTAGCCGCCAGAGTCGGAGTTCTCGACGCCCGTGGCTTCGTTGTAGGCGCGGATCAGCGGCGGCATGCGTTCCGCGAGCCGCCAGTCCGGCCGGTGGCGCAGCAGCCAGAGCGCCGCCGCGAAGTGGGCGGCGTGGGTCCACTCAGCCTTGGGGAGCGAGCGGTAGATCAGGCCAAGGCCGACGCGGTCGACATCGGTTTCGGTGCAGAAGTCGGTGGTCATGGGTCTCTTTCTCTGGCGAAAGGCCCGAACGGCGACATGAAAAACCCCGCCGGTCAGGCGGGGTTGGGAGCGGGTTTCGAAGGGTTGGAAGACCTAGTTCGAAACGACCATGCGCGCCCACGCCGCCAGGAGGCGGTTCTGATTCTGCTGGGCGGTTTTGGGCGTCGCGGCCATGGCCGACGCCTTAAGGGCCTATCCGGGAGCCTGTCAATGACGCCGCTTAGCGGGCGCGGATCTCCAGGGCGTCGCCCGGACGGGCGGCGGCCAGCAACGCTTCCATGTCCGGGCGAGCGAGCGCGACGCAACCCTCGGTGGGCGTGTAGCCCTCTCGCGCCAGGTGCAGGAAGATCGCCGAGCCCATGCCGGGCTCAGGCGGATCATCGTTGTGGCCCAGGATCACCACCAGGTCGTAGACGTGGTCGTCGCGCCACAGGTTCTCGTGGCTCGTGGCGCGGGGCAGCTTGACCAGGCGGTTGTAGGCGGCGTCGTGAGGATCGTCGCACCAGCCGTCGTCCGGCGACATCGCCACGACCGGCAGGGCCGTCTTCGGCGCGCCGCCTCTGTCGGGCCGATAGAACACGCGGCGGATCGGCCAGATGCCGGCCGGTGAGGCCAGGTCGCCCTCGCGCTTGTCCTTCGCGGGCTTCACGCCGGACCTGCCCAGCGCGCAGCGCACCCGGCGCCCTGAAAGCTCCATCCACCCGCCGCTGAGGCTCGAATCGGCGGTGGCGGTGAAGATCACGGGGCGCGTTCCTAAATACGGTTGGTCGCAAGCGGCGATGCGGTGCATGTTCGTCCGGTCATGGCCCAACGCAAGACCCTCCTCATCGTCGATGACGACGCGGACCTGCGCGGCGCCGTGGCCGAACAGCTCCAGTCGGAGGATTTCGACACCCTGGAGGCGGCCACCGCCGCCGAGGGCGTGCGCTTGGCCCAGACCGAGCGGCCGGATCTGATCCTGCTCGACGTCGATCTGCCTGACTTCGACGGCCGCGAGGCCTGCCGGCGCATGCGCGCGAGCGGCGTGTCGACCCCGGTGATCATGCTGACGGCGGCGGGCGAGGACGACGACACCGTCCAGGGCCTCGACGCCGGAGCCAACGACTACGTCACCAAGCCCTACAAGTTCGCCGTGCTCTTGGCCCGAATCCGGGTGCAATTGCGCGACTACGAGCATTCCGAGGGCGCTGTCTTCCGGCTGGGCGCCTATGAGTTCCGCCCCGCCGGCAAGATGCTGGTCGATCCGCAGGCCAAGAAAATCCGCCTGACGGAGAAGGAAACCAACATCCTGAAGTACCTCTACCGGGCCGGCGAAAAGCCGGTGTCGCGGGAGGAGCTGCTGGCCGAGGTCTGGGGCTACAACGCCGGCGTGACCACCCACACCCTGGAAACCCACGTCTACCGCCTTCGCCAGAAGATCGAGAGCGATCCGGCCAACGCCAAGCTGCTGCTGACCGAGGCGGGTGGCTACAAGCTGGCGCCCTAGAGCATCAGGTCCGCGCTGACCGGCGCGTGATCTGAAGGGCGTTCCCATTCGCGGACGTCGTCGTGGATGCGGGCCGCGGCGGCGCCCAGACGGAAGGCGGCGTCGCGCAGGCCGGGCGTCACCAGGATGTGGTCGAGGCGCAGGCCGCGGTTGGACTGGCGGAAGTCCTGAGCGCGATAGCTCCACCACGACGCCAGCTTTTGCGGCTCCGGATAGGCTTCGCGGGTCAGGTCGATAAAGCCTAGCGATTTGCGCAGGGCATCCATGGCTTCGATCTCCACCGGCGTGTGGCTGACGATCTTGGACATGTACTTGTGGTTCCAGACGTCGTTCTCGCCGGGCGCCACGTTGAGGTCGCCGACGATGGCCAGCGGGGCCTTGGGGTCCCGCTTGCCGAGCTCAGCAGTGAGCTTTTCGTAGAAGTCGAGCTTGTGGTCGAACTTCGGGTTCTCCACGCGGTCGGGCACGTCGCCGCCGGCCGGGATGTAGAAGTTGTGGATCTCGACCCCTGCCACGGTGGCGCCGACGCAGCGGGCGTGGCCCTCGCGGCAGACGTCCAGCGGCGGGGCGTCCTCCAGCGGCAGGCGCGAGGCCATCGCGACGCCGTGCCAGCCCTTCTGGCCGGCGATCTTCAGGTGGGGCAGGCCCATGTCGACGAAGGCCTGACGCGGGAACTCGCCCTCGCGGCACTTGATCTCCTGAAGGCACAGCACGTCAGGCCCCTGTTCGGCGACGAAGCGGGCGGCCTGTTCAGCGCGCAGGCGCACGGAGTTGACGTTCCAGGTGCAGATTCGAAGGCGCATGCCGCTCCTTAAGGGTGGCTGTCGCGTATGGGAATGGAGCGGATAAAGGGACGCCCGGGCACTGGAGAAGCCCGGGCGTTGAAGTGGTCTCTCATGCCGCGGCCGGGAGGGGATAGGTTCCGGCACGGATTCCGCCCGCGCGTACGCGCGCAAACGAGATAGTGGCATTCACGCCACATACAACGCAAAAGTCAAGAGTTATCGAGTTAGGCCTTGCCCGTGACGAATCCGTCACAATCAACCTTGAGTCGCCGGTTTTGGCCTCGGGTCCTTGAGCACGAAAAGGGCGGGGTCCAGGCCGGATGTGGCCTGCAGGCCGTTGAGGCGGACCTGCGTCGTGTTCCCCTGGGCGTCGGTCACGGTCCAGGCCGCCAGCGACATGGGCCTGTCGTGGAAAGTCAGCACGATCTGGCCGGCGGTCTCGCGCTTGCCGTCCCGAGCGGTGATCGAAAACCCATCGGCGGCGCGGGTGACGCGGGTCACCTGCACGCCCCGGTCCAACCGGATGGTTTTGGCCAGGAACAGCGAGAGCGGCGTCGCACCCAGTGGGTAGGCGGTGAAGGTGTTCAGCCGGCTGTCGGAGACGATTACGCGACCGCCGTCGGAAACGACGAGCAGGCCCGCAGGCGGATCGTAGGCGAAGCGGGCCTTGCCGGGGCGCTTCAGGAAAAGTTCGCCGGAGGTCATCGCGCCGCGGGCGTCGGTCTGGGTGAAGCGGCCCTTCGCCTCGCCAAGTCCTTGCAGATAGGCGACCGCCTTGTCGACCAGCGCCTGATCCTCCGCCGACAGGGCCGGCGGCGGAGTGGCGGCGAAGGCGGCGGCGGGCGCCAGGGCGGCCGCTGCGATCATGGCGAGCAATTGGCGGCGGGGTAGGCTCATCGTCGATCTCATGAGAGGCAAGGTGGCCGCCCAGCATGCTGGCCGCAAGGTGTCCGAAACGCTCGGAACGTCAGAAGGCGCCCGTCTGACTGGGCGCGAGCGTCATATGGAGGCCGTTCGGCGCGCCCGCGCCGCCCGGGCAGGCCGTGGGCTTGAACTTCAGGTCGTAGCAGATCCGCACTTCGCTTAGCGCGCCCGAGCCCCGCAGCGTCTGGATGTAGATCTCGTCGCCCGCGAGGCTGGCGTTGGTGGCCAGGAAGGCGGACCGCACGGCGCTGGCGGTGAGCTCACCGGCCGGGATCCGCTCGATCCGCGGCAGCGTCAGCCGATCGAACAGGGCCGCGGCCTGGCCGAAATAGGCCTGCGGACTGGCCCAGGCCGCGCAGGTCCCGTGCGCCTGCCACTCGTGTTGCAGCAGGATCGGTGACGGCGTGCGGCAATACATCTGGCGGACGGTCGCGGCGTCGAGGGCGCCGGCGGGCAGGCAGAACCGGGGATAGGGCGGGTGCGCCCCATCGGGCCACAGGCCGTGCAGGGTGAAGCCGAATGGGCGGCCGCATTCCATTTCCTTGGCCGAGGCGCCGGCGCCGCCCGTGCGGCACCATTCCGGCGTCCAGTTCAGCGCCAGCACATAGTAGGCGACGCTCACGCCGTGCACGACCTCGTCCGGCCGCGGCGTCAGAGCCGGCGCGGGCGTCAGGCTCGGCGGAGGCGTGCAGACGGGCGCGGCGAAGGCCGGCGCGCACGTGGCGGCGATTACGGCCGCAAGGGCATGGGCGGGCAAACGCATGGCGCATCCTAAGCGAGGTGCGCATCCCGCGTCAGCCCGGCGCGCGCAAATTGACACGCAAGTAATTACTTGCATATTGGAGCCATGACCGATGAGATGGACCGGGTCTTCAAGGCGCTGGCGGACGCGAGCCGCAGATCGTTGCTGGACGACCTGTTCCGTGAACCCGGCCAAACCCTGGGCGCACTTGCGGCGCGCCTGGACATGACCCGCCAAGCGGTGAGCCAGCACCTTAGCGTCCTGGAGGCCGCCAACCTCATCGCCACCGTCCGGAGGGGCCGCGAGAAGCTGCACTACATGAACCCCGTCCCGATCCACGAGGCGCACGCCCGCTGGATCGCGAAATTCGAACGGCCCCGACTCGACGCCCTGGCCGATCTCAAACAGCGCCTCGAAGGAGACCGCGATGACAAAGCCTAGTTACGTCTACGTGACCTACATCGTCACCACGCCGCAAAAGGTCTGGAATGCGATCACCGACGAGACCCTCAGCGCGCGCTATTGGCAGCGGGCCAACGTCTCCGATTGGCAGGTCGGCTCGACCTGGGCCCACAAATTTCCCGATAAGCCGGCCGACCTGGTTGGCGAGGTGCTTGAGGTCGACCCGCCGCGCCGCCTGGTGCTGAGCTGGGCCTACCCGTCTCAGGCCCATGATCCGCAGAAGGTCAGCTGCGTCGCCTTCGACATCGAAGAGCTCGGCGAAAAGGTGCGCCTGACCGTCAGCCACACCGGCCTGGACGACTCCAACCTGCTCGACATCTCCGAGGGCTGGCCCGCGGTGCTTTCGAACCTGAAAACACTTCTCGAGACTGGTCAAACTATTCCCGACGCCTTCAGCGGCATTCACCGCAAGCCGAAGGGCTAGGGCGCCGCGGAGACCAAGATCTCGCGTTTGCCAGCGTGGTTGGCGGGGCCGACCACGCCTTCCTGTTCCATCCGCTCCATCAGCGAGGCGGCCCGGTTGTAGCCGATCTGCAGGCGGCGCTGGATGTAGCTGGTCGAGGCCTTGCCATCGCGGGTGACCACGGCCACGGCGCGATCGTAGAGATCATTGGATTCGCCGCCCTCGCCGCCGAAGCCCTGGTCGCCCGGCTCGCCGTCCTCGGCCGGAGCCGCGGTGACCTCCTCCAGGTACTGCGGCTGGCCCTGTTCGCGCAGGAACTTGGCGACCGCTTCCACCTCTCCATCGCTGACGAAAGGTCCGTGCAGGCGGGTGATCCGCCCACCGCCGGCCATGTAGAGCTGGTCGCCCTGACCGAGCAACTGCTCGGCGCCCTGCTCGCCCAGGATGGTGCGGCTGTCGATCTTCGACGTCACCTGGAAGGAGATCCGAGTCGGGAAGTTGGCCTTGATGGTGCCGGTGATCACGTCCACCGACGGCCGCTGGGTGGCCATGATCAGGTGGATGCCGGCGGCCCGCGCCATTTGCGCCAAGCGTTGGACGGCGCCTTCAATGTCCTTGCCGGCCACCATCATCAGGTCGGCGACTTCGTCGATGATGACCACGAGCATGGGCATCGGTTCGGGGGTGATCTTCTCGCTTTCGTAGATCGCCCGGCCCGCGTCATCGAAGCCCGTCTGCACCGTGCGTTCGAAGTGCTCGCCCTTGGCCGCGGCCTCCTTGGCGCGCTCGTTGTAGGAGGCGACGTTGCGCACGCCGATCTTCGACATGCGGCGATAGCGGTCCTCCATCTCGCGGACTGTCCACTTGAGCGCGACGATCGCCTTCTTGGGATCGGTCACCACCGGCGCCAGCAGGTGGGGGATGCCGTCGTAGACGCTGAGTTCCAGCATCTTCGGGTCGATCATGATCATCCGGCACTGGTCTGGCGGCAGCCGGTAGAGGATCGACAGGATCATGGCGTTGACGCCCACCGACTTGCCCGAGCCGGTGGTGCCGGCGATCAACAGGTGAGGCATGCGCGCCAGGTCGGCGATGTAGGGCTCACCGCCGATGGTCTCGCCCAGCGCCATGGGCAGCGTCTGGCCGCCGCGCTCGTATTCGGAAGAGGCCAGGAGGTCGCGCAGATAGACCGTCTCGCGCTTCTGGTTGGGCAATTCGATGCCGATGGCGTTGCGCCCGGGCACCACGGACACGCGGCAGGCGGCGACGCTCATGGAGCGGGCGATATCGTCACTGAGCGCCACCACGCGGGCCGACTTCACGCCGGCGGCCGGGACCAGCTCGTAGAGGGTGACCACAGGGCCGGGGCGGATCTGGTCGACCGTGCCCTTGACCCCGAACTCGGCCAGCACGCTCTCCAGCAGCTGGGCGTTCTGGCGAAGCGCGCCTTCGTCGAACTGGGCGGCGCGGGGCTTCGGCTTGGCCAGCATGGAGAGCTCAGGCAGCAGGAAGCCGCCGGGCCGGACGAACTCGAAGGTTGACTGGGCCTCGCGCTGCTCGCGCGGGCTCTCCTTGGGCCCGGTCTTGGGCGCCTTGACCTTCGGGCCTTCGCCGAAATTGTGGGCGACGGGCGCGGGGTCGAGCGCGGCGTCGGGGATCCCGCCCTCGCGGCGTTCGCGGGTCGAGACCCTGGCCGCGCGCTCAGGCTTTGACAGTGCGGCGGCGGCCAGCTTCGGCTTGGGCGTCAGGGCGACCGACAGCCACTCGCCCAGGGTGTGCAGCTCCGAGGGGCGCAGGCCGATAGCGTAGGCCAGCGCGACCAAGGCGGCCCCCGCAAACGCTACCGCGGCGATCGGCTGGGCAAAGGGCAGGTGGGCGTAGGCCAGCAGCCTCGAGAGGCCGGTGAGCAGGGCGTCGCCCCACAGGCCGCCCAGGCCCCTGGCCAGCGGCCAGGCGGCGGGCGGCGCCGGCCACGCGAGCGCGGCCGCCAGCGCCAGGACGCCCGCGATGCCTGCCAGGGCGCGCAGCCGAAGGGACCCTCGCGTGGCCGCGGGTTCGCTGGCGGCAGCCCGGCAAAGTCCCAGGACCACCACCGTCAGGGCCAGGAAGGCGCAGGCCAGGCCCAGGGACTGGACGCCGAGGTCAGCGAGCGTCGCGCCCGGCGCCCCCAGCGCATTGGTCGGCGCAGCCGGGCCGGCGGCGTTCAGGCTCGGATCGGCGGCGTTGTAGGTGGCGAAGGCCACGGCCAGGCCCGCGCCCGCCGCGGCCGTGACGCCGCCGCGCAGGCGCGCCGTCCCGGGATGCGACCAGGCGAGGTCGGCGATGTGCCAGACCAAGGCCATGCCGGTCTTCCGGGCCGTGCGCGCCATGCTGAAACCGCTCCACTCAAATCAACAGCCCTGTTTCGCGCCGCGATGGTTAACCGGCATTTACTTTGCGGCCCCCGCACAGGCGATTTGCCGAGGCCGGGCCCGGGCATTAGGGTCGCGCCCATGCAATGGACGATGCCGCATCGCGTGCTTCAGGTCGTGGGCGTGCTGCTCGCCCTGGTGGCGCTCTCCGCCTTCACGCTTGGCGTGGTCAATGCGCCGTCGCACGGGCGCATGCCGGGCGAGCGGGCCGCGGCCAGCGCAGGCGCGACAGCCCTGACGGCGACTGACGCCGTGCCGCTGAGCGCCGACCGCATCGAAGGCGCGGCTTCACCCCACGAACTGACGCCCGAGGAGAAGGAAAAGCTCGAGGCGGACAAGGAAGCCAAGGAAGAGGCCGACGAGGAAGCCAGGGCCGCCGCCGCCACTGCTCCGCCAGGCGCTTCCGCGGCCCCTGGCGCCGTTGCGCCGGCCGGCGCCGTCCCCACCGAGGCGCCCCCCGCGCCCGCGCCGGACGAGGCGCCCCACTAGGAGGTCTCGCCCCGTCTCGCCCAGTACGGGAGGGACGCTAGGCCACCCCGTGCGCTTTGAAGAAGGCCAGCATCTTCGGCCAGGCGTCGGCCGAGGCCTTGGGGTCGTAGCTGGTGCGGTAGTCGGCCAGGAAGCCGTGTTGGCTGTCGGGATAGACGATGATCTCGCCCTCCTTGCCGGCCGCTTTCAGCGCCGCGCGCATGTCCTCGATGTCCTTGGCGGTGATGCTCTTGTCCTGTCCGCCATATAGGCCGAGCACCGGGCACTTCAGGTCCTTCACGCCGTCGATCGGCGGCGTGCGCGGATAGGGGCCGGCCTTCAGGGGGCCATACCACGCCACCCCCGCTTTGAATTCGGGGAAGGTCTCGCAGTCGCGCCAGACGGCCCCGCCGCCCCAGCAGAAGCCCGTCGTCCCCAGCCGCTTCATGTCGGCGTAGGGCTGGGCCGCGAGGTATTTGAGCGAGGCGGTGGTGTCGCCGAGCACCTGCGCCTCCGGCTGAGCTTTCACGATGTTCATGACCACGGTCATGTCGGTGGTTTTCGAGGGATCGCCCGTGCGGACGAAGAGGTCGGGGGCCAGCGCCACATAGCCGGCCTTCGCCAGGCGGCGGCAGATGTCCTTGACCCACTCATGCACGCCGAAGACCTCGGAATTGACGAACACCACCGGGTGTTTGCCCTTTGCGGCCGGTCGCGCGAGGAAACCGGGGATCTTGCGATCAGCGGTCTGGATCTCGACCGTTTCGGTCACCAGGCCGACAGAGTCGGTGGTGATTGTCTCGGCGTCGGCAGAGTAGGCCGCCACGGCGTAGCCGCCGGCCACGGCGAGTGCGATGGAGCGCCGTGTGAGGTCCAGATCGCCGGGCTGGGTGCCTTCGGCGCGAGTGAGCGTGACCAAGGTAAGCCTCCGTAAGGGGTAATTGTGGTTGTTATCCCGACACTGCGGCGCCAGGACACAGGGAGTCAAAAGTGGCGGCGTATGCAAAACCGCGATCGTTGGGGCCGCCACGGCGTCATCCGTCGCCCGAAACGCGTCACGGCCACGTAACATTTGACTCATGTGCTTGGCGCGATTGGAGACTTTCACCCTTGCGGGCGCGTCCTCTTTCCCCATATCGGCTGACAACGCCGGGCTACGCGCGAGTAAACCTTCGCGACGGAGCCGGGCGAAGTTCTGATCGAACCGGGGACGTTGCAAGACAGAGGCGCTTCACTAGAAGGCTTCCCCGTAGCGTCCGCCAACAAGGAGCGAGCTAGACTCTCAATGAGCAAGATTATCGGTATCGACCTCGGCACGACCAATTCGTGCGTCGCCATCATGGATGGCAAGACGCCGAAGGTGATCGAAAACGCCGAAGGCGCACGCACCACGCCCTCCGTCGTCGCCTTCCTGGAGGACGGCGAACGGCTGGTCGGCCAGCCGGCCAAGCGCCAGGCGGTGACCAATCCCTCCAACACCCTGTTCGCCATCAAGCGCCTGATCGGCCGCCAGATGACCGATCCGATGGTGGAGAAGGACAAGGGCATGGTGCCCTACGACATCGTCAAGGGCCCGAACGGCGACGCCTGGGTGCGAGCGCAGGGCAAGGACTATTCGCCGCAGCAGGTGTCGGCCTTCATCCTGCAGAAGATGAAGGAAGCCGCCGAGCAGCATCTCGGCGAGAAGGTCGAAAAGGCGGTCATCACCGTCCCGGCCTATTTCAACGACGCCCAGCGCCAAGCGACCAAGGACGCTGGCAGGATCGCGGGCCTCGAAGTCCTGCGGATCATCAACGAGCCGACCGCCGCGGCGCTGGCCTACGGGCTGGAGAAGAACGACGGCAAGAAGATCGCGGTCTACGACCTGGGCGGCGGCACCTTCGACGTGTCGATCCTGGAGATCGGCGACGGCGTCTTCGAGGTGAAGTCCACCAACGGCGACACCTTCCTGGGCGGCGAGGACTTCGACCTCAGGATCGTCGACTTCCTGGCCGACGAGTTCAAAAAGGAGAACTCGGTCGACCTGCGCAAGGACAAGCTGGCCCTTCAGCGGCTCAAGGAAGAGGCGGAAAAAGCCAAGAAGGAACTCTCCTTCACCGCCCAGTACGAGCTCAACCTGCCGTTCATCTCGATGAACGCCAACGGCCCGTTGCACCTGAACATCAAGCTCTCCCGCGCCAAGCTGGAAGCCCTGGTTGAAGACCTGGTGGCCAAGACCATCGGCCCCTGCGATCAGGCGCTGAAGGACGCGGGCCTGAAGAAGTCCGACATCGACGAGGTGATCCTGGTCGGCGGCATGACCCGCATGCCCAAGGTCGTCGAGACCGTGAAGGCCTTCTTCGGCCGTGAACCGCACACTGGCGTGAACCCCGACGAAGTCGTGGCGCTGGGCGCGGCGGTGCAGGCCGGCGTGCTGCAGGGCGACGTCAAGGACGTGCTGCTGCTCGACGTGACGCC
>NZ_SSMZ01000095.1 GCF_004799395.1 Phenylobacterium sp. | reverse complement strand
GCGACGCCAAGTCATGAGCTCGCGGGCGCGCCGGTCATGGACCAGGCGATGAAGCCGAAATACCCGGTCCGCTGATGCGCTGCGGCGGCGGATCGGGACGCAGCTCGCGCTGATAGAAGCCTTCCCGCTTCATCCAGTCAGCGGGCGCCACGATCAGCTTGATATCGCTGTAGACGATGGGCTGCATCTGCGGATAGCGAAGTCCGTTCCGAAAATCGGCGATAAACCGCAGGTTGGCATCAGCCGTGCGCACCGCATAGGCGGCCATCACCGCCTGGTGGGCCAGCAGGACCACTGAGACGGCTACCACCGCCGCTTCGAAGGCTTGCGGCCGTCGCGCCGAGGCGCTGCGCACATAGGGCAGCGCCAGGAGCCACAGGCCGACGTGCAGCGGCTCCAGAAACACCGAATAGCGCATCGGCACCAGGCTGGGGGCGATGACCCCGGTGCGCGCCGCCCCCGCCATCAATGCGGTCGTCAGGGAGAAGACGATAAGGCCCACCGCCGCACGCTCGCTCCAATCCGCGCCGCGGCGGCCCTTGAAACCCAGCGCCGCCAGCGAGATCGCCAGTATCACCAGGCCGAAGAGCCAGCCCAGCGCGGGCAAGGCGCGCCCCCACGGCAGGCCGAGGTAGTTCAGCACCAGCGCCCCAGCCTCCGAGAGATGGCCGGCCAATCCTGTCCCGACCGAGGCCGCCGCCCCGGCCCCTGGCGCCTGTCCGACGAGGTAGAGCAGGCTGAACCCGCCGCCCGCGACAACCACGGCGAGGCTAGCGCCCCGGTCGCCGCGCCGCCACGCAGAGAACAGCAGGGCGGGCCAGACCGCCAGGCCCGCCGCACTGCCGAGCCCCGCCGCGGCTGCGCAGGCCAGAGCGGCAGCTCGGCGAAGGCGGGAACGTTCGCCCGGCGCCTCGGCCAGCAGGATCGCCGCTACGGCGAAGACCAGGGCGTGGACATAGGTGGTGTTGATGTCGGCGGTGGCGTCGAGGACGTTGCAGCCCATCAGGCAGAGCGCCGCGGCGACCCCGCCGCCCACCAGTCTCAAGCCGCGCCCGGCGGCCGCCGCACCCGCCCAGGCCAGCATCGCTGCGACCAACGCCAGGCAGGCGACGCCTACGGCCAGGAACAGATAGCTCTTCGCGCCGAAGGCGCGGATGTCCAGATCGAGGACGGCGAAGGTCCAGACCAGGTGATGGAAGTTGTGCGGCGACCATAGATATCTGCCGATGTCGCCGTCCGCCTGCAGCTGACGCCAGCGAGCCACCCAGTCGTACATGTCCGAATAGGCTTCGAGGATCGACGTTCGCCAGACGAGCCAGCCCGCAGCCCCCACATAGATCGTCAGCGCCGCGCCGAGCGTCAGTCGCGCCGGCCCGCGCAGGCGCAAAGCCGGCTCGGCCATCAGCGCACAGCCTGACGTTCGAGGAACGCGCGACGGAAAGCTTCCATGCGCCCTTCCGCGATGGCGGCCCGCAAGGCGGCCATCAGGGTCTGGAAGAAGGCCAGGTTGTGCCATGAGAGAAGCACCTGGCCGAGGATCTCCTCGGACTTCACCAGGTGATGCAGATAGGCCTTGGAATAGTCCCTGCTGGCCGGACAGTCGCTGTCCGGGTCGAGCGGCGTCTCGTCGTCGGTGAAGCGGGCGTTCTTCAGGTTGATCGAGCCTTCCCAGGTCCAGGCCTGGCCGTGGCGTCCGGATCGGGTCGGCAGCACACAGTCGAACATGTCGACGCCCCGGGCCACGGCCTCGACGATATCGATCGGCTTGCCGACCCCCATGAGATAGCGCGGCCGCTCAGGCGGCAGCATGTCCGGCGCATAGTCGAGCACCTCGACCATGCCGGCGTGACCTTCGCCGACCGCCAGGCCGCCAATGGCGTAGCCGTCGAAGCCGGTCTCGGTCAGCCGCTCGGCGGATTCGCGGCGCAGGGCCGGCGACATGCCACCCTGCTGGATGCCGAACAGAGCTTGCGTCTCGCGCGCGCCGAACGCCGCCTTCGACCGTGCGCCCCACCGCGCCGAGCGCCGCATGGCCTCGGCGGCGCGGTCGTCGGTCGCCGGCAAGGCGACCAGCTCGTCGAGCTGCATGACGATGTCGGAGCCCAGCAGATCGGCCTGGATCTCGATCGACCGCTCCGGCGTCAGGACGTGCTTCGAGCCGTCAATGTGGCTCTGGAAGGTGACAGCCTCCTCGGTGACCTTGGAGATCTTCGACAGCGACATGACCTGGAAGCCGCCCGAGTCGGTGAGGATCGGTTTCTCCCAGCGCATGAACCGGTGCAGACCGCCCAGCCGCGCCACGCGCTCGGCGGTTGGGCGCAGCATCAGGTGATAGGTGTTGCCCAGGAGGACGTCGGCGCCGGTCTGGGCGACCTGCTCGACGGTCAACGCCTTGACCGTTCCAGCGGTCCCGACCGGCATGAATGCCGGCGTGCGGATCTCGCCTCGCGGCGTTGAGAACACGCCGGTCCGCGCCTTGCCGTCGGCCGCTGAGATCGTGAACGGAAAGGCCGCCATCAAGCCTGCTTCCAAAGCAGACTCGCGTCGCCATAGGAATAGAAACGATAGCGCTCGGCGATGGCGTGGTCGTAGGCCGCGCGCATGGTCTCAAGTCCCGCGAACGCGCTGACCAGCATGAACAGCGTCGATTTCGGCAGATGGAAATTGGTCATCAGCCCGTCGGCGGCCCGAAAGCGGTAGCCGGGGGTGATGAAGATCGCCGTTTCGTCCATGAACGGCGCGATCACGCCGTCCTCCCCAGTCGCCGATTCCAGCAAGCGCAATGAGGTCGTGCCGACGCAGATGATGCGCCCGCCCGCGCGGCGGATCGCGTTGAGGCGTTCGGCGGTTGCGGCATCCACCTCGCCCCATTCCGGGTGCATCCTATGTTCGGCCACCACCTCGGTCTTCACCGGCAGGAAGGTGCCGGCGCCCACGTGCAGGGTGACGAAGGCCGTCTCGACGCCAGCCTTGCCCAGGCGCGCGAACAGCTCCGGGGTGAAGTGCAGACCCGCTGTCGGCGCGGCGACCGATCCGTCCTCCTGGGCATAGACCGTCTGATAGTCGCGGCGGTCCTGCTCATCCTGCGCGCGCTTGGCGGCGATATAGGGCGGCAGCGGCATCGACCCGCGCTCGGCGATGGCGGCGTCCAGGGCCGACCCGGACAGGTCGAAGCTCAGCGTCACCTCGCCGCCGTCGCCCTTGCCGGTGATCGTCGCGTCGAGCGCGGCCAGCAGGCAGGCGCGGTCCGAACTCTCGCCGAACACCACGCGATCGCCCCCCGCCAGTCGCTTGCCGGGACGCATGAACGCGGTCCACTGGCACGGCGACAGCCGACGATGCAAAGTCGCCTCGACGGCGACACGGCTCTCGCCGCGATGGCGTACGCCCTTCAGTCGAGCCGGGATCACCTTCGTGTCGTTGAGCACCAGGACATCACCGGCGCGCAATTCGCCGGGCAAGTCGCGCACGGCCAGATCCCGCAGCGTCGCCCCGGGCTGGACGATCAGCAGGCGCGCCGCGTCCCGCGGACTCATCGGCCGCAGGGCCACTCGGTCGTCGGGCAGGTCGAAATCGAAGTCGGCGAGTTGCATGGACGGCGCGTGAAGGGCACGCGTTCGGCTCGCGGTCAAGCTTGACCGATGCTAGGAGCGCGTATGCGCTACGTCTGGCTGACCTTCCGCCTGGGCCTCGAGGCCATCGCCGCCGTGCTCGCCGCTATCGCCGCGGCGGCGGCCATAGGCGCTGAGGGCGGGGCTTGGAACGACAAGCTCGACCTCCTGGCGCACTTCGCCCTCATCTGGCTCGCCGCAGGCGCTCTGGCCTTTGTCCTCTCATGGGCGTCGCCCAGCGTGATGCGCGGCACGCTGATCCGCCTTGCCGCCGTCGCCGCGGTTATCGCAGCCGGCGGCCTGATCCTGTCCGACTTCACCCGGCAACGGTCGCCCCCGGCCGAAGCCTCGGCGCCGCATCAGGTGAAGCTGGTGGAGTTCAACGCCTGGAATTCGCACTCTGACCCGGACCGGGTCGCCGCCTGGATCGCAGCGCAGCACCCCGACCTCGTGGTGATCGTCGAGCCTGACGCGGCGCTGCAGCCCAAGCTTCGCGAGGCTGCCGGGCTGCAGACCTATATGGCCGACGGAATCATCGTCGCGGCTCGCCACCCTTTCTTGCGCACGCGGGTGAACTGGGATGTCCATGAACTCCCCGGCCAGGGCTTTTCCCTGAACTGGCCGCAGGTCTACGGGTTCGACGGCAAGCCGTTCTCCTTCATGGGCGCCCATCTCACCTGGCCCATCCCGGCGCGCCGTGCGCGGGCCGAGACCCTGCACCTGACGCTCACCCTCGACGGGATCGATCGGCCCAGCACGATCCTGGCCGGCGACTTCAACTCCTCGCAGTTTTCGCACCTTCGACGTCAGGCCGACGAGGCCATCGGCCTCGAACGGCGCGATCGCGCCCTGCCGAGCTGGCCGGCGCGGCTGCCGATGCTGAACGGGCGCGATTTCCCGGTCCCCTTCCTGCCGATCGACCACATCTATGCGGGCGGCGAATGGCGCACGGTCAAGGTCGAGCGCGGGCCGAAGCTGGGCTCCGACCACTATCCGCTGATCGCCACCCTGGCCTGGGACGGACCCGTAGGCGGTGATCCGAGCCGCTGGCCTGCCCCCTAGG
>NZ_SSMZ01000094.1 GCF_004799395.1 Phenylobacterium sp. | reverse complement strand
GCGCGGTGCTGGAAACGCTCGGCGTGCAGGACGTGGTCGGCAAGTCGGTCGGTTCGTCCAACCCCTACAACATGGTGCGTGCGACCTTCGAGGCCCTGAAGGCCCAGTCGTCGCCGCGTCAGGTCGCGGCCAAGCGCGGCAAGAAGGTCTCGGATGTCATCGGCCGCCGCGCCGACGGCGCCTCGACGCCTGCCGCCGACACCGCGGACGTCGAAGGATAATCTGACATGGCCACCAAGTCCGAAGCCAAGATCACCGTTCGCCAGACCGGCAGCCCGATCCGCCGCCACAAGGATCAGCGCGCGACGCTTTCGGGCCTTGGCCTGAACCGCGTCGGCCGGGTCTCGACGCTGGAAGACACCCCTTCCGTGCGTGGGATGATCGCCAAGGTCGCCCACATGGTCGAGGTGGTGAAGGACTAAGCGCCTTCGCCGACCCACCGAATCTACATCAGCCGAGTCAGGGCCCTCTGGACCTGGCGATCGATCTCCAAGGAGAGGCGCATATGACCAAACTCAACGAACTTTCCCCGCGCGAGGGCTCCACCAAGGGCCGCATGCGCGTTGGCCGCGGCCCGGGTTCGGGCAAGGGCAAGACCGCCGGTCGTGGTGTGAAGGGCCAGAAGGCGCGCTCCGGCGTCGCCATCGCCGGCTTCGAAGGCGGCCAGATGCCGCTGCACATGCGCATGCCCAAGCGCGGCTTCAAATCCCGCAACCGCCTGGACTTCGCCGAGGTGAACCTGTGGCGCCTGGAGCAGGCGATCGCCGCCGGCAAGCTCGACGCCAAGCAGGCCATCGGCGCCGACGAGCTGCTCAAGGCCGGCGTTATCCGCCGCGCCAAGGACGGCGTGCGGCTGCTGGGCAAGGGCGAACTCACCACCAAGCTCGAGATCACCGTCTACTCCGCCTCCGCTTCGGCGGTCGCCGCGGTCGAGAAGGCCGGCGGCAAGGTCACCACCACCAAGAAGGAAGCTCCGGCCGCCGAGGCCTGAGCTCGGCCTGCGACTATTCCGGCCTCGCATGCGGGGTCGGTACGTCCTATTTGATCGAGACCTAGAGTCAGGCTCATCAAGAGTCAGGGGATTTGGTGAATGGCTTCGGCCGCTGAACAACTCGCAGCCAATCTGAACGTCGAGGCCTTCTCGAAGGCCACGGAGCTGCACAAGCGCCTGATCTTCACGATGGTGGCGCTGATCGTCTATCGGATCGGCTGCTACATCCCGATCCCCGGCATCAACATGTCCGCGTTCCTGCAGGCCTTCCAGGGTCAGGCGGGCGGCGTGCTCGGCATGTTCAACATGTTTTCCGGCGGCGCCGTGCGGAACATGGCGGTCTTCGCGCTGAACGTGATGCCCTACATCTCGTCCTCGATCATCGTGCAGCTGATGGGCACGATCTATCCGCCCTGGGAGAAGCTGCGGAAGGAAGGCGGCGAGGCGGGGCGCAAGCAGCTCAACCAGTACACCCGCTACCTGACCGTGATCCTGGCCCTCTTCCAGTCCTTCGGCATCGCCATGGGCCTGCAGGCCGGGCAGGGGATCGTCGACAATCCCGGCATCTTCTTCACCGTCTGCACGGTGGCGACTCTGACAGGCGGCACGCTGTTCCTGATGTGGCTCGGCGAGCAGATCACCAGCCGCGGCGTCGGCAACGGCGTCTCGCTGATCATCTTCGCCGGCATCGTGGCGGTCTTCCCGCGCTATATCCACCAGGCGACCGAGCTGGCGCGCACCGGCGCGATGAACGGCGGCGCGCTCTTGGTGATCCTGGCGCTGGTGATTGCGGTGACCGTGGCCATCGTCTTCATGGAGCGGTCGCAGCGACGGCTCCTGGTTCAGTATCCAAAGCGCCAGGTGGGCAACCGGATGTTCGGCGGCGACACCTCGTTCCTGCCGCTGAAGATCAACACCTCAGGCGTCATCCCGCCGATCTTCGCCTCCTCGCTGCTGCTGCTGCCGGCGACGGTGATGGGCTTCGCGGCCAATGCGAACCTGCCGTCGTGGCTGCAATGGCTGCCGGGCGCGGTCGGCCAGCTGCAGCACGGCCGGCCGGCGTTCATGGTGCTCTACGGCGCCCTGATCATCTTCTTCTGCTTCTTCTACACCTCCGTGGTGTTCAACCCGGAGGACACGGCCGAGAACCTGCGCAAGTACGGCGGCTTCATGCCCGGCATCCGGCCCGGTAAGCGCACGGCGGAATATCTCGACTTCGTCCTGACCCGCCTGACGGTGATCGGCGCGGCCTATATCGCCGTCGTCTGCCTGCTGCCGGAAATCCTGATCGGCTACTACAACGCCCCCTTCTACATGGGCGGCACCTCGGTCTTGATCGTTGTCAGCGTCACCATGGACACCGTGACCCAAATCCAGTCACACCTCCTGGCGCACCAGTATGAAGGCCTGATCAAGAAGTCGAAGCTGCGGGGCAGTCGCGGCCGCTAGCGGGAATCATCGCAGGCTCCGCCAAGAGGGCCGGCGACGGGAGGGCTGATGAATCTGATTTTGTTCGGGCCGCCGGCGGCGGGGAAGGGCACCCAGGCCAAACGCCTGGTCGAGACCCGCAAGATGGTCCAGCTCTCCACCGGCGACATGCTGCGTGCGGCCATCGCCTCGGGCTCGGAGCTCGGCAAGCGGGTGGCCGGCGTCATGGAGCGCGGCGAGCTGGTCACCGACGAGATCGTCATCGAGCTGATCGAGCAGCGTCTGCCTGAGGCCGAGGCCGCCGGCGGCGCCATCTTTGACGGCTTTCCCCGCACCCTGGCGCAGGCCCAGGCGCTGGACGACATGCTGAAGCAGCGCGGCTCCGGCATCGACCTGGTGATCCGCCTGAAGGTGGACGATCAGGCGCTGATGGACCGCATCGCCGGCCGTTTCGCCGAGAGCGGCCGCCCGGACGACAATCCCGACAGCTTCAAGGTGCGTCTCGGCGCCTACAACGACCAGACCGCGCCGCTGCTGCCCTACTACGCGGGGCAGGGGAAGCTGGTGGAAGTCGACGGCATGGGCTCGATCGAGACCGTGGCCGCCGGCATCGACAAGGCGCTGGACGCCTAGCGCTAGACGGCGCCTTTCGCGAACGCGTCGATCGCCGCCAGATGCGGGGCGACTTCCGCCGGCGTCAGGAACGAGCCGGTGAAGCTGTTTTTGGCCAGGGTGACGAGCTCACTGCGGGTCAGGCCCACGGCCGCCGAGGTCTGGATCCAGTTTTCCGCCAGGTAGCCGCCGAAGTAGGCCGGGTCGTCGGAGTTGACGGTGGCCTTGAGGCCAAGGCCCAGCATCCGCTTCAGAGGGTGGACCTTCAGGTCGTCGACCACGCAGAGCCTGAGGTTGGAGAGCGGGCAGACGGTGAGCGTCATGCCGGACTTGGCCAGGCGCTCCACGAGGCCGGCGTCCTCCAGGCTGCGGTTGCCGTGGTCGATGCGGTCGACGCCCAGGACGTCCAGGGCCTCCCAGACGTATTCCGGGGGCCCCTCCTCGCCGGCGTGGGCGACCAGATTCAGGCCGCGCGCGCGGGCCTCGCGGTAGACCTTGGCGAATTTCGAGGGCGGGTGGCCGAGCTCGGAGGAGTCCAGGCCGACGCCCACGATGCGGCTGAGCCAGGGCTCGGCGGCCTTCAGCGTGGCGAAGGCGGCGTCCTCGTCCAGGTGACGCAGGAAGCAGAGGATCAGCTTGGAGGTGATCCCGAGGCTGGCCTTGGCCTCGGCCATGCCGGAGAGCAGGCCCTCGACGGCCACCGAAAAGGGCAGGCCGCGGTCGGTGTGCGTCTGCGGATCGAAGAACAGCTCCACGTGGCGGCAACCGTCGGCGGCCACGCGTCGGAAGTAGGCCATGGCCAGGTCGTGGAAGTCCTGCTCGGTCTGAAGGACCGCCGCCCCCTGGTAATAGATGTCCAGGAAGTCTTGCAGGTTGGAGAAGGCGTAGGCTGCGCGCACCTCCTCCACGGTCCTGAACGGGAGGCTGACACGGTTTCGCCGCGCGAATTCGAACATCTGCTCCGGTTCGAGACTGCCCTCGATGTGCAGATGCAGTTCGGCCTTGGGCAGGCCGCGGATGAACTCGGAGTCGGTGATCATGGCCCGACTTTGAGGGGCGGCAAGGCGGCCCCGTCAAGCGCGCAGGCAGCTCAGCGGACGACGGTTGCGCCCTTCGCCTTGTAGACGACCCCGCCCTTCATCACGAAAGCCACGTGCTCCAGGACCGTCACGTCCTTCAGCGGGTCGGCGTCGACGGCGATGATGTCGGCGTAGCGGCCTGGCTGGACGGTGCCGATGTCCTTGGTGTCGCCAATCAGGTCGGCGGCGTTCCAGGTGGCGGCCTTGATGGCCTCCATCGGCGGCATGCCGGCGTTGACCATGAGCTTGAACTCCTGGGCGTTCTCGCCGTGGTTGGACATGCCGAAGGTGTCGGTGCCGAAGGCGATTTTCACGCCGGCCGCATAGGCATCGTGCAGGTTCTTCAGCATGGTGGGGATCACCTCGAAGGTCTTGCGGACCGTGTCGGGGTTCAGGTCCTCGGGATGGGCCTTGGCGTGCTCATAGATCTTGGCGCCCACCAACTGGGTCGGGACGAGATAGGTCCCGTGCTCCTTGAAGAGCGTGTAGCTCTCGGCGTCGGCATAGGTGCCGTGCTCGATGGAATCGACACCCAGCGCGATGGTGTGGTCGATGGCCTGCTTGCCGTGGGCGTGGGCGGCGACCTTCATGCCGAGCGAGTGGGCCGTCTCGATGATCGCCTTGATCTCGTCGTCGGCCATCAGCTGGATGGCGGGATTGTCGCCGATCGAGGCGACGCCGCCGGAGGGCATGATCTTGATCAGGTCGGCCCCGTCGCGGCGCAGGGTGCGCACGGCCTTGCGGCCGGCCTCAGGACTGTCGACGAGGTTTTCGGTCCAGTGCGGGTGCTCCAGTTCCGGATCCAGGCCGTTGGCGTCGTCGCCGTGGCCGCCGGTGGGGCTAAGCGGCTTGCCGGCCACCCACAGGCGCGGGCCGGGGATGACGCCGGCGTTGATCTGCCGCTTCAGGGCGACGATCACCTCGGTCTCGGCGCCGCAATCGCGCGCGGAGGTGAAGCCGGCCAGCAGGGTGTCGCGGGCGTAGTTGGTGGCCTCGATGGCCTCGTCATAGCCGGTGTGGGTCACCGCGGTGTGGATCGGGTCGCCCTTGTGGAAGCCCTGGGTGATGTGGACGTGGTCGTCGATCAGGCCCGGCAGGACCGTCGAGGCCGAAAGGTCGATCACCTCGGCGCCCTTCGGGGCCGTGAAGCCGTCCTCAACCGCGATGATCCGGTCGTCATGGATGACGATGGTGACCTTCTCGCGCACCGCCTTGCCGGTCCCGTCGATCAGCCGCCCGGCGTGGATCGCCAGGTCCTTGGCCGCCGCCGGCGAGCCCGTCAGCGCCAAAACGGCCGCAAAACCAGCGGCCGCCATCATCCTGTTACGCAAATTCATCAAAAGCTCCCCCGAATCGCCCGCGATCTGAGGGCGCCGAAGGACCCCGCGCAAGCCCGGCTTCGCCGCCGCAATTGCATCCTTGGGCGTCTTCATGCTTTCCTTAGGCGTCCCCAGGCAGAGTCGAGGGGCGTTATGAGTACGGACCCGGGCGGGGGAGCACCCCTTGCGCCCGTGCTTTTCCGTTCATAAATGGGCGTTTCCGTTGTTGACGGACCGCCAACGATCCCTATAACGGAGCGCTTCCGCGAAAGAGCGCGAAGGACGAACCGGCTTGACCTTCGGGGCGAGGGGCCGGGGCGCCGTTCGCGCTTCTCTTGCGTGACCAGGAGAGATCGACACGTGGCCCGTATTGCTGGCGTCAACATTCCGACTAACAAGCGCGTGGTGATCGCGCTTCAGTACATCCATGGGATCGGCCCCGCGAAGGCTCGCGAGATCGTCTCCAAGGTGGGCATCGAGGACGCGCGCCGCGTCAACCAGCTCACCGACCAGGAAGTTCTGCAGATCCGCGAGACCATCGACCGCGACTTCACCGTCGAGGGCGACCTGCGCCGCGAGACCGCGGTCAACATCAAGCGCCTGATGGACCTGGCCTGTTACCGGGGCCTCCGTCACCGCAAGGGCCTGCCGGTCCGCGGTCAGCGCACCCACACCAACGCCCGGACCCGCAAGGGCCCCGCCAAGCCGATCGCCGGCAAGAAGAAGTAAGAGAGCTTATCTCCGATGGCCAAGGAACCGGGTCGCGTCAAACGTCGCGAACGCAAGAACATCACGTCGGGCGTGGCGCACGTGAACGCCTCGTTCAACAACACCATGATCACCATCACCGACGCCCAGGGGAACACCATCTCCTGGTCCAGCGCCGGCATGATGGGGTTCAAGGGGTCGCGTAAATCGACGCCCTACGCCGCCCAGATGGCGGCCGAGGACGCGGGCCGCAAGGCTGCCGAGCACGGCGTGAAGACCCTGGAAGTCAATGTTTCCGGCCCCGGTTCGGGCCGCGAGTCGGCGCTCCGCGCCCTGCAGGCCGTCGGCATGACCATCACCACCATCCGCGACGTGACGCCCATTCCGCACAACGGCTGCCGGCCGCCCAAGCGCCGGCGCGTCTGAGTAACGAAGTACCTAATTCCCTGCGCCGGACCGCGTTGGCGGCCGGCGATCCTGCGTTTTCAAGGGACACCTAATCCGTGATCGAAAGAAACTGGAACGAGCTTATCCGTCCCGAGAAGCCGCAAATCGAGACCGGCGCCGACGCGAACCGCAAGGCGCGTCTGGTGGCCGAGCCCCTCGAGCGCGGGTTCGGCGTGACGCTGGGCAACAGCCTGCGCCGCGTGCTTCTCTCCTCCCTGCAAGGCGCGGCTGTGACCGCCGTGCAGATCGACGGCGTCGTACACGAGTTCTCCTCGCTTGAGGGCGTGCGCGAGGATGTCGTCGACATCGTGCTGAACATCAAGCAGCTGGCCGTGCGCATGCACGCCGAGGGCCCGAAGCGGATGACGCTGCGCGCCACCGGCCCGGGCGTGGTGACCGCCAGCCAGATCGAGGCGCCCTCGGACATCGAGATCCTCAACGGCGACCACGTGCTGTGCACGCTGGACGACGGGGCCCAGGTGCGCATGGAATTCACGGTCCAGACCGGCAAGGGCTATGTCCCCGCCGAGATGAACCGTCCGGAAGACGCCCCGATCGGCCTGATCGCCGTCGACGCCCTCTATTCTCCGGTCAAGCGCGTCGCCTATCGCGTAGAGCCCACCCGTCAGGGCCAGAGCCTCGACTACGACAAGCTGATCATGGAAGTCGAAACCAACGGCGCGGTCACGCCGGTGGACGCCGTGGCCTACGCCGCGCGCATCCTCCAGGACCAGCTGCAGATCTTCATCACCTTCGAAGAGCCGAAGAAGAAGGTCGAAGGCGAAGCCAAGCCGGAGCTGCCGTTCAACCCGGCGCTGCTGAAGAAGGTCGACGAGCTCGAGCTCTCGGTCCGCTCGGCCAACTGCCTGAAGAACGACAACATCGTCTACATCGGCGACCTGATCCAGAAGACCGAAGCCGAGATGCTCCGGACCCCGAACTTCGGCCGCAAGTCCTTGAACGAGATCAAGGAAGTTCTGGCCGGAATGGGTCTGCACCTCGGGATGGACGTGCCCAACTGGCCGCCCGAGAACATCGAAGAGCTGGCGAAGAAGTTCGAAGACCAGATGTAAGAAGTCCTCCGCGCCGACTCCGGGGCCGCTTCGGCGGCCCGGGCCCGATGAAGCCGCAATCGCGGTGAAGGGCCCCGGCGCTTCGCACTGACCCAGGCGGGAGCAGGCTGGGAATTGATTAGGTCGGACGCATTCCCAATGACTAGGGAGCGTCCCTGGTGGGCCAGGCGGCCCAGGAGATATCGAGATGCGTCACGGTTCCGCGCACCGCAAACTGGGGCGGACGTCCGCCCACCGGACGGCCATGTTCGCCAATATGGCGGCGAGCCTGATCAAGCACGAGCAGATCGTGACCACCCTGCCGAAGGCCAAAGAACTGCGCCCCTTCGTCGAGAAGCTGGTGACGCTCGGCAAGCGCGGCGACCTGCATGCGCGCCGTCAGGCGATCAGCCAGGTCCGCGACGTCGAGCAGGTCGGCAAGCTGTTCGGCGTGCTGGGCCCGCGCTACGCGGAGCGCAACGGCGGCTACATCCGCGTGCTGAAGGCGGGCTTCCGTCACGGCGACAACGCGGCCATGGCGGTCATCGAGTTCGTGGACCGCGATCCGTCCGAAAAGGGCAAGGATAGCGGCCCGGTCGCAGAGACCTACGGCGACTGAGCCGATCGGCCAACCCGCTGAATTCGAAAGCCCCGGAGCGAACCTCCGGGGTTTCTCTTTTTGCGTGCTGAAATGGACTTGCCGCACAGCCCCGCTACGGTTGCGGTCATGACCCGACTCCTTCGCTACCTGGCGCTGGCCGCTTCCTTGGTTTTCGCCGTCGCGGCCCCGCCGGCGCTCGCCCAAGCGCCCAGACCCGCGTCACTGACCATCCTGGTCTCCATCGACGGCTTCCGCGCCGACTACCTGCTACGCGGCAAGACGCCGGCGCTGGCCGCCATGGCCGCCGATGGCGTGCGCGCCACCGCCATGAGGCCCTCGTTCCCCAGCATCACCTTCCCGAACCACTACACTCTGGTGACCGGGCTGCGGCCGGACCAGCACGGCATCGTCGACAACACCATGGAGGACCCGGCCCGACCTGGGGTCGTGTTCCGGCTCAATCGGCCAGATGTGGTTCACGATCCAATCTGGTGGGATCAGGCCGAACCCTTGTGGGTCACCGCCGAGAAGCAGGGGGTGAGGACCGCCACGATGTTCTGGCCCGGCTCTGACGCGCCGATTCGAGGCGTCCAGCCGCACGACTGGCGATTGTTCGATAAAAACGTTTCGAGCGTGGACCGCGTGGATCAGGTGCTGACCTGGCTCGATCGCCGGCCGCCCGAGCGGCCGCGGTTTGTCACCCTCTACTTCAACGCCGTGGATTCTGCCGGCCACAGCGGCGGGCCGGACTCCGATCTCGTCGACAAGGCCCTGGTGGATACTGACGCGGCCCTGGGCATGCTGCTGCGCGGCCTGCAGACGCGGGGCCTGCTGGAAACCACCGATCTGGTCATCGTCGCCGACCACGGCATGGCCGCCACCTCGCACGAGCGGGAGGCCTATTTGGCGGACCTGATGCCGGCGGCGGATTTCCACGCCGTCTCGCTGGGAGCCATGGCAGGCGTGCGGGCCGAACCGGGCCACGAGGACGAGGTGGCTCAGGCGCTGCTCAAACCCCACGACCACATGACCTGCTGGAGGAAGGCCGATGTCCCCGAGCGCCTCCACTACGGCCACAACCCGCGTGTGCCGCCTTACGTCTGTCTGGCCGAAATCGGCTGGGTGATCGGGGCGACCAACAATGGCTACGCCACGCCGAAGGGCGAGCACGGCTATGACCCCTCCGATCCCCAGATGGCGGCCTTGTTTGTGGCTCACGGTCCTTCGTTCAGGCATGGCGTGGTGCAGCCGGCGTTCGACAACGTCGATGTCTATCCGCTGCTGGCGGCCCTGATCGGCGTGAAGCCGGAGCAGAATGACGGCCACCTGGCCGACCTGGCGGGCGCTCTGGCGAAATAGGCCTATCCGGGGCAGCCTGTCCGCATGGATCCCGAAGCCCAGATCGAGAGCTTCATCGCCAAATATTCCGATCCCATCGCCGCGGAGATCCGTGCGGCGCGGGCGGACATGCAGCGGCGCCTGCCGGGGGCGGTCGAGCTCGTCTACGATAACTACAATGCCCTGGCGATCGGCTACGGCGCGTCAGAGAAGCTGGAGGACGTGGTGTTCTCCATCGCCTGCTTCCCGCGTTGGGTGCGGCTGTTCTTCTTCCACGGCGCCGATCTGAACGACCCGGATGGACTGCTTGAGGGGCAGGGTGCGCAGGTCCGTAGCCTCAAGCTGCCCGATCTCACCGTGCTGGACGACCCGAAGGTGCTGGCGTTGATGGCGCAGGCCCTGGCCAATGCACGGCCCATTGACGCCACTCGGCCGTCGCGCAGCATCGTCAAATCGGTCTCGCCCAACCAACGCCGCCGGCGGCCTTGACGAGGTAGTTGCGATATGCGTTAAATATTGGCGTATACGACAAGGATTAAATCATGGCCGGCGAGCCGATATTCAAACCCACGGCCTTCTATCGCGATCCTCTAGCCGCGCTGAAGTGGCTCGAGGCGGCCTTCGGCTTCGAGACGACGACCCTGGTGACTGAGCCTTCTGGCCGGGTCGGCTATTCGGAAATGAGTTTCCACGGCGGGTCGGTCAGCATCAATCCGGAGTTCTCCAGTCCGATCATCGGCGAGGCGCGCATGGTCAGCCCCCTCTCTGTCGAAGGCCGCGGCACCCAGTTCATCCGTGTGCACCTGGCCGAGGGGCTCGACGAACATTGCGAGCGGGCGCGGGCGGCCGGGGCGAGGATCACCGACGCCCCGTCCGATCAGTTCTACGGCGAGCGCACCTATCGGGCCCTGGACCTTGAGGGCCACATCTGGACCTTCGCCCAGCCGGTCACGGCGCCCAGTATCGCTCAGATGGAGGAGGCCAGCGGCCTGAAACTCTCGACGTCCCTGAAGGAGGCTGGTCATGGCTGACCCGTTTCCAAGCCTTTCGTCGGCGGCCTGCTACGTCGATCCTCGCGCGGCTCTGGCTTGGCTGGAGCGGGCCTTTGGCTTCGAGGTCTTCATGCTGATCGAGGACGCTGAGGGAAACATCGCCCACTCCGAGATGCGTTTCGGCAACAGCGCGGTGATGGTCGGGAGCGAATGGAGCGCCGACCACAAGAGCCCCAGGTCGATCGGCGGCAAGAACACCCAGACGGTGCATATCCAGATCGATACCGACATCGACGCCCACTGCGAGCGTGCGCGCGCGGCGGGCGCCGAGATCATCATGGAGCCCCAGACCCAGTTC
>NZ_SSMZ01000093.1 GCF_004799395.1 Phenylobacterium sp. | reverse complement strand
GCCAGCTGCACTTCGATGCACCGCTCCGGACGCAGGAAACCCGCGCGGGCCTCCAGCAGGCCCACCGTGTCGTCCGGAACCTGGAACTGCGGATAGGCCGCGCGGATCGCCGCGGCGTCCATCTCGATCAGCTCGGCCTCGGCCATTTCGCCCGCCGCCCGCGTCGCCGCCAGGAAGTCGGCCGCCCCGTGCCGCAGCGCGCCGAGGCCGCCGCTCGACAGGTAGAGGACGCCGCATTTTTCCCGCAGCGGCCCGAGCCCTGTCGCCTCCAGCTCCGCGACGATCTCGTGGCTGCGCTTCACCAGGGGAATGTAGGCCACCCCCTCGCCCACCGCCTCGCGGGTGATCCGGCTTTCGCCGTGCGACGAGCCGAATCCATGCCCCGCCGCCGCCTGCCGCTCGATCGCCACGAACGGGACGCCGCGCTGTTCGAGCTGATAGGCGACCGCGGCCCCAACGGCGCCCAGCCCCAGCACCAGCACCTCCGTGTCGACGGCTCCGGCCATTCGCCTCGCGCCTCGCCGTCAAAAGACGCTGATCGGCGGGACCAGGCTCAGCACCTCGGCCAGCAGATCGGCCTGGCGGCGCGTGCCGGTCTTCTCGAACAGGTGCTGCAGGTGCGCCTTGGCGGTCCGCTGCGTCACGCCCAGGTCGCCGGCGATCTGGGCCAGGGTCCTGCGCTTGAAGAGCGCGACCAGGACCCGGATCTCCGCCGCCGTCAGCCCGAACGCCTCGACCAACAGCGGCCCCGGAAGCGGCAGCTCCGCCTCGCGCGCAGTGATCAGCACGATGCCGTGGCCACCGCTCTCCGCCGACGGCGGGATCACCGAAAGCATCCGGCGGTCGTCCGGCGGCCCCACCACCGCCATGGCCGGCAAGATGCGGCCTTCGGAAAACGCCTCGCCCAGGACACGCCGCGCCGCCGCATCGACCGCCACCAGGCTCGCGCCATGGTCCTGGAACACCGAGCCCTGGGCCAGGAGCTGCTCGCCCGAGGCGTTGGCGAAGGCGATGCGGCCGGCGGCGTCCACCATGAAGGCCGGGGCGCGAATCCGGCCGACCAGAGCCGACAGCCCGGCGCGCTCGGCGGTGCCGACGTCGAACACCCGGCCCAGCGCCGTCGCCCGCTCGAAGTGCGGCGTCAGCAGCCGCACCAGCGCCAGGTCGGGGTCGCTGTAGGGGCCGTCCCGCTCCATCCGCGCCACGTTGAGCATGGCCAGGCTGGCGGTCGTTCGGATCAGCACGCTGCCCAGCCAGTCGCCCCAGCCCTGCGGCGCCACCCACTCGCGGTAGAAGCGGCTGCGCCGGAAATCCTCCATGTCCACCACCCGGTACATGGCGTTCACCGTCCCGGGCGGCGTGTAGAGCAGGGTCGCGTCGATCAGCGGATTGATCCGCCCATAGGTCTCGACATAGGACTCCGACGCCGCCGGATCGGTGCCGTGCTCGACCAGCAGCTCCGGCGCGCCAGTGACCAGGTTGTGGACATTGAGGCTCGCCGCGCAGCCGCCGATCAGCGGGCAGAGTGTCTCCAGCACGCCCGCCCAGCGGTCGCGGTCGAGCACGCAGGCGTAGATACGGTCGATCAGCGCCGACATCTCTGCCTGGTCGATGAGCAGGTCTTCTGACACGGCGGCTCGGGGACGCGACGGGCGACAGATCGTTATGAGACTCTTATAGGCGCCGTTTCCGCCGGCCCGCCATCGGCGAATCCCCCGCTTAGAATCGCTCGTCAGTTGAATGCGACGGCCCTTGTCCGTTCGGACAATGTGGGGCCCTGGCCGCCTCGCTAAGCTTCCGGATAGACGGCGTTCGGCCGCCAGTCCGGAGTTCCCGAAATGCGCCGCAGTTTGTTGCTTGCCCTCGCCGCCTCCGCCACCGTCCTCGCGGGTCAGGCCGCCGCCAGCCAGTACGTCTACACCTCGATCCCGGAGCCCGGTTACCCGGTGACCGGCGTGGCCGGTCTCAATGACAGCGGCCAGGTCATCGTGGACTACGGCAATCCCAGCGGGCAGGGATCCTTCATCTACCAGGGCGGCGTGCAGACCCAGATCACCCCGCCGCTGATCCCCAACGGCGGCAACCACGTGAACGCCTCGGCGGCGGCGATCAACAGCTCAGGCACGGTGGTCGGCACCGACATCCAGACCACCAACGGCGTGGGCAACATCTTCGATTTCGAAGGCTTTGTGGACCACGCGGGCGTCTACAGCTTCGTCAGCGTCCCCGGTGCGGTGGACACCCAGCTCACCGGCATCAACAACGCCGGCGTCGTCCTGGGCAAGTACGAGACCGCCAGCAGCAATGGCGTCTTCACCTACTTCACCGAAACCGGCGGAAATTTCACCACCATCGGCAGCCCCGGCCTCTCGCAGGTCACCGCCGTCGGCATCGACAGCGCCGGCGACGTCGTGGGCAACGCCACCTACCAGAATGCCCGGGTGGGCTTCATCGATTCCGGCGGCGTCTACAGCCTGCTCTCCGCGCCCGGCTCGCAGGGGTCCACATCGATCCAGGCGGTGAGCGAGTCCGGCCTGATCGCCGGCAACTTCTTCGCCAACGGCAGGGACATCGGCTTCATCGATGACGGCGGGACCTTCACCGACGTGCAGCCTCAGAACGCCACGATCACCGAGATCACCGGGATCAACGATTCCGGCACGGTGGTCGGCACCGCCAACCACCAAAGCTTCGTGGACGCCGACGGGACCTACACCATGCTGAGCCTTCCTGGCCCGGGCTTCGATCCGAACAACAACCAGGGGGTCAATTCGATCAACGACGCGGGACTGATCGGCGGCAGCTACTACAGCGGCAACGGCTTCAACTACCAATACACCGCCTTCATCGCCTCGCCCGCCAGCGAGACTCCACCGGTGCCGGAGCCCGCGACCTGGTCCCTGCTGATCGGCGGCTTCGCCCTCACCGGCGCGGCTCTGCGGCGGCGTCGCCAGGCGTCAGCGACGGCGACAGCGACAGCGACCGCGGCCTGAGGCACAGCGCGCCGGCCGCGAGATTTCAAGAACCGTGACCGGATCGCGATGATCCCGGCGCAATTTGGGTTTAGGGTGCACGCATGTTGAAGCGTCTCGCCCCGATCCTCGTCCTCCTGATGACGGCCAGCGTGGCCCACGCCCAGATGGGCGGAGGCGGCATGGGCGGCGGAGGCGGTGGCATGGGCGGCGGAGGCGGCGGCGGACACCGCGGCGGCGGCGGCGGCGGAAAAGGCGGTGGCGGCGGCGCCAAGTCCGCCGCGCCGAACACCCCGCCACCGAAGGCCGCCACGCCGGTCAACCAGCTGACCTTCGTGGGCGTGGTGAAGGCCATCGACACCCAGACAGGGCGAATCACCATCGCCTATGACCCCGTCGAAGCCATCAACTGGCCGGCCGGATCTCAGCCGTTCCCGGTGGGCAAGACCGCCATGCTCGGCGTCGCAGCCGTGGGCCAGAAAGTCCGCTTCAACCTCGACAGCGGCGCAATCTCCGCCATCCAGCCTTTCGAGCCGCCGCCGTCTTAGCGCCGCAGCCCATCCATCAGGATGTCGATCAGGCGCAGGGTCCGCGCCGCCCAGCCCGGGCTGGAAACCCCTGAGGAAAAGCCCGTCATCGCCTGCATCAGGTCCTCGGCCTCGACATCGGCGCGGATCTCACCGGACGCGACCGCCCGCTCGACCAGCAACGTCACCGCAGCGCGGATCAGGGCGCCTGAGGACTCGTAGAGCTCCGAGGCGCCGCTGGCCATCGTGCCGAGCGCGGGGCCGATCACCTTCTTGGTGACCATGTAGCTGACGAGCAGCTTCAGCCATTCGTGGAGGGCGTCCACGGATGGGCGGCTGTCGAGCAGGCGCTGCGCGGCGTCCGCCAACTGCTCCACCTCGCGGCGGTAGACCGCCTCGACGATGGCGTCGCGGGAGGGAAAGTGCCGGTAGAGCGTGCCGATCCCGACCTCGGCGCGGCGGGCGATCTCCTCCAGGCTGACGTCAGGGCCAACGTTGGCGAACGCGGCCTTGGCCTCGTCGATCAGCCGCTCGCGGTTGCGCTGGGCGTCGGCCCGCGGCTTGCGCGCGGAGCCAACCCCGCTCATTGCGGCGGCGCCCTTGTTAAACGGAGGCATCCTCCGTATATATGCGGAGCCATCCTCCGCTTATAGGCGTTTCCGCGGTCCGGACAACCGCTTGGGGCCGCCCGGCGGCCGATCTGCCATCTGAAAACAGCCCCGACAGGACCTTCCCATGACCGGACCCTTTGACGCCACCTCCACCACCGACGACGTGCTTGCCGGCGTCGACCTCAGCGGCAAGCGCATCCTGGTCACCGGCGTGTCCGCGGGCCTCGGCGTCGAAACCGCCCGCACGCTCGCCGCTCACGGCGCCCAGGTGATCGGCGCCGCGCGCGACCTGAAGAAGGCGCATGACGCCACCGAGCCGGTGCGCGCCCAGGCCGCGCCCGGCGGGGGCCTCGAGCTCGTCGAGCTCGACCTCGCCAACCTCGCCAGCGTCCGCGCCTGCGCCGACGCCCTGGTCGCCGACGGCCGGCCCTTTGACCTGGTGATCGCCAACGCCGGGGTCATGGCGACGCCGTTCGGCAAGACCGCCGACGGATTCGAGACCCAGTTCGGGACCAACCACCTGGGCCATTTCGTGCTGGTCAACCGCATCGCCGGCCTGATGAAGCCGGGCTCGCGCCTGGTGAACCTGTCCTCTGCCGGCCACCGCTTCTCCGACGTCGACCTGGACGACCCGAACTTCGACCACACCCCCTATGCCGAGTTTACCGCCTACGGCCGCTCGAAGACCGCCAACATCCTGTTCGCCGTCGAGTTCGACCGCCGCCACAAGGCTGAGGGGGTGCGCGCCACCGCCGTCCATCCCGGCGGCATCCAGACCGAGCTCGGCCGCCACATGAGCCCCGAGACCCTCCAGGCGATGCTCGACAACTTCGCCAAAGCCCAGGCTTCGGGTTCGCCGGCCTTCGAGTGGAAGACTATCCCGCAGGGCGCGGCGACCTCCGTCTGGGCCGGCGCCGTCGCCCCGGCCGAGGACGTCGGCGGCCTCTACTGCGAGGACTGCCACGTGGCCGAGGTCGTCGAAGGCGGCCCGGACCTCGCCGTCCGCGGGGGCGTACGCAGCTACGCCCTGGACCCCGAGCGCGCCAAGGCGCTGTGGGCCAAGAGCGAAGTAATGGTCGGGGAACGGTTCTAGCGGGCGGCGGCGGTCTCGGCGCGGGACCGAGGCCGCGGCTTAGGGCGCGACGTGCGCGCCGGCGAGCTCGGTGCGGGCATACCCGACAGCCTCAAGACCCTCGCCCTGGCGCCTTGGGAGCGCCTCGAGGCCAGCCGCAGCGCGTCGGGATCCGGACGGGGCGTGCCGACCGCCGCCTCCATCGCCGACCGTCATGGCGCCCAGCTCGAGCTTGCCGACGCAGGCCCCGGCCTCGATGCGCGTCTTCTGTTCCCCGGCGCGGCGGACAGCCACGGCTGACGACTGACGGCTGACGGCTGACGGCTGCGCGATCATCGGGTTGACGCCGGGGCGTCGCGCAGCGCGAATGGACGAAGCAGCCATCGGCGGAGGCCTCGTGGTGAAATCGGCCAAGGTCCTGGCAGGCGGCATCCACTTCGGCGAAGGGCCGCGGTGGCGCAATGGCCGACTGTGGTTCAGCGACTTCTTCGGCCACGCGGTGAAGTCGGTCTCGCCTGACGGCGACGTTCGCACCGAACTCGAACTCGATGATCAGCCCTCCGGCCTGGGCTGGACGCCGGATGGCGATCTGCTGGTGGTCTCGATGACCCGCCGCCTCCTGCTTCGCCGCAGCCCCGGCGGTCGCATCCGCACGCACGCCGACCTTTCCGGCATCGCCACCTGGCACTGCAATGACATGGTGGTCGACGCCCTGGGCCGGGCCTATGTCGGCAACTTCGGCCTCGATCTCGACGAAGCGATCGCGGCCCGGGGGTTCGAGGGGGTCGTCGCCGACCACGCGGTCGCGCGCCTGGCCCTGGTCGACGCTGACGGAAGCGTCCGTCCCGTCGCTGACGACATGCATTTCCCGAACGGGACGGTGATCACCCCCGATGGCCGGACCCTGATCATCGGCGAGACCCTCGCCGGCCGCCTGACCGCCTTCGATATCGAGCCCGATGGGAGTCTCACGAACAGGCGCGAATGGGCCTCGGTCTGGCCGCGGGTCCCCGACGGGATCTGCCTCGACGCCGAGGGCGCCGTCTGGATAGCCAACCCCGTCGCGCCGGAATGCGTTCGCATCGCCGAGGGCGGGGCCGTGCTGGAGGTCATCGAGACCGCAATGCCCTGCTACGCCTGCATGCTGGGCGGAGACGACGGGCGCACGCTCTTCATGCTGACCTCCCGGCCCGCCCGGCCGGAGGAAGCGGGCGGCAAGCCGCGGGGCCAGATCGAGACCGCGACGGTCGACGTTCCGCACGCCGGCCGGCCCTGACGGCCGCCCGTCCTAGCGCGGCGGCGTATCTCCGCTCGCCGTCTGGTTCGCCGGGGCGGAGGTGCGGAACACCGGTCCGCCGCTATAGCTGAAGTAGAGCTTCCCCTGGCTGTTGGCGACATAGACGTGGTGGGCCATGAAAAAGTCCGCGCCGATCAGGACGTCGAAGTCGTTGGCCACGGACTCGCCGATCGCCAGCTTGCCGTTCTTGATCTCCTCGTCGCCGATCTTGATGCTTGAGAACGTGCCGACCCAGGTCTTGATGTCGCCGTCCAGTCCGTGGCTCACGCCGATCGGCGTGACCCCCGGATCGCTGGTCTTGACCCCGGCCTTGGCGGCGGCGTGGACGGTGATGAAGGAGGTGCTGGCCCCGGTGTCGAAGTAGGCGCGCATTGTCTGGCCGTTGATCGTGATCAGGGCGACGTTGTGTGCGTTCCTTCGCGCCTCGCCATCGAGCGGGACCACCGAATAGGTCTCGCCGGGCTTCAGCCAGTAGGCCATCGCCGTCGTCTCGCAGTCCAGCGGCCGTACCAAGCGCAAGAGACCGTCCTTGAAATCGTATTCGTCGTCGGTGGTCTTCAGCAGGTTCTGCCCGACCAGGCCGGCGGCGTCGCCGATGTCGCGGATCGTCAGGAACTTCACGTCCGGGAAGACCGATCCGCCGAACTCAAAGCTCGGCGCGATGACGATGCCGGTCGTCGTGTCATGTCCGCGCGCGCCGGAGGTGACGGTCGAGGCGGAGCCCGGCACCAGGGAACCGATCGGCTTGGCCGTGAGCGACGAAAGCTTCTCCTGCGCCGCGTAGCTGGCAGTGAGGGAGCTGCCGAACGCCCCGGAATCGAGCAGCAGCTTCACGGGCTTGCCGGCGATCTTGGCCGCCACCAGCGGGCGAAGCCCCGCCATCGTCACCGCCACGTCCGCCGTCACCAGCCGGCAGGCGGCCTGGGCCTGAAGCGGCAGGACAAGCGCGACGGCGAACGCCGCGAGGGAGAGAGGTTTCATGAGATGTCCGGAATGGCGCGCGGCGCACAGGCGCGAATATGTATGTCCCGCGGCCAAACTAGCGTTTTGCGCCGGCAATACCGAGCCCCCGGGACGACATGTCTCAGTGTGACCCTTTTCGAAAGCCGTTCGAGGGGTCAGTCTCTCCTCCAAGATCAGCCGCGCAAAACAAGCGGCATCCATAGGGACGGCCTCATCATGAAGATCACCGCCATCGCTGCGCTCGCCTTCGCCGTCGCAGCTCCGTTTGCGGCCTCGGCCCAGACGGCCCCCGGAACAACCGCTTCGTACAAGCCGCCCCGCACGGCGTCCGGCCAGCCGGACATCGGCGGCTACTGGTCCAACGCGACGCTGACGCCGATGCAGCGGGACAGCAAACTCGGCGACCGGCTGGCCTACACGCCGGCCGAGGCGAAGGCGCTGGAAGTCGACGAGGCCCACCAGGTCGATGTGGGCAACAAACGCACAGACCCGAATGCGCCGGTGAACGCCCCCAACGGGCTGGAGCTCAAACCCTCGTTCCTGGCGGCGGGCGGCGATGTCGGCGGCTACAACCGCGGCTGGCTCGACCCTGGCCATACGGTGATGCGGGTGGGCGGCCAGCCGCGCACCTCGCTGCTGACCACCAAGGACGGCCACGTCCCGCCGCGCAAGACCGTCGCGGCCAGCACAGACGGCTACTACTCAGGCGGCGGCGAAGGCAGCCGCGATCCCCTGGGCTCCTACGACAATCCGGAGAACCGGCCGCTCAGCGAGCGATGCATCATGTTCGGCGGCAACGTCGGGCCGCCGATGCTGCCCAACGGCTTCTACAACAACGACTACAACATCGTGCAGACCAAGGACGCCGTGGCGATCCAGGTGGAAATGGTCCACGACACCCGCATCGTGCGACTGAACTCCAAGCACCGCGCCGACGACGTGCGGCCGTGGTTCGGGGATTCCATCGGCTGGTGGGACGGCGACACCCTGGTCGTCGAGACCAACCACATCCCGCAGAAACAGGCTTTCCAGGGCGCCTGGAAAGACCTGACGATCACCGAGCGCTTCACCCGCACGGCCAAGGACCGGCTGCGCTATTCGTTCACGGTGAGCGCGCCGACCTCCTGGGAGCAGCCCTGGGGCGGCGAGTACGAGTTCGCCCCCTTGCAGGGCATTGTCTACGAATACGCCTGCAACGAGGGCAACTACGCCCTGCCCGGCATCCTCGCCGGCGCCCGCGCCGCTGAACACGAGCACGCCGGCGCGGCCGCCAAGAGCGCGGGCCCGGGCGCCGGGAGCTAGGCTTCCCCTCGCCGCAGGACCCTGCCGCAACCCAGTCGCGGTGCTCGAGACTCAGCGCACGGTGCGGTGGGCCGAGCGCCCTGACAGCTCGTCATCGAAACGGAAGGAACCTGCCATGGCGGATGCAAAAGCCGATGCGACCCGACGGGGCGTTCTCGCGTCGGCCACCGTCGGCGCGCTGATCATGGCCGCGACGGCCCGACGCGCCGAGGCGGCCGAATGGACCGCCGCGGAGAAGGCCAACGTCAAGCTGGTGGGCGATTTCCTGGACTCGGTCAAACCGAAGGACATGACCAATCTGGCGGCCTACCTCTCGCCGGCCTGCGTCTATCGCATGACCGAGGCGACCCCGCCGGACAAGGGCTATGACGCCATCGCCCAGCGGCTGCGCCCGCTGGTGGACTCGGCCGACAAGATCGAGATCCAGACCCTGGCGACCTATGCCGCGGGGCCGATCGTCATCAACCACCGCATCGACAGGTTCACCTCCTCGACCCATCCGCTGCTGTTCGAAGGCGTGGGCGTCTTCTTCCTGCAGGGCGGCAAGATCAAGGAATGGACCGACTACACAATCCGCGCCGCCCTCGCCAACCAGTGGCCCTCGGCGTGAGCGGAACTCGTCGAGCTCCGCGCCGGACGGGATCCCGCCCCTACTCCTCGCACCTCAGCCGATAGCCGATCCCGGGCTCGGTCATCAGAAGTTCGGGGCTGGATGGGTCGGCTTCCAGCTTCTGGCGCAGCTGGGCCATCAGCACGCGGACGAACTGGGCGTCGGCGTTGGTGTCGGTGCCCCAGACGGCGGTGATGATCTGGCGGTGGGTGACCACCTGCCCGGCGTGGCTCGCAAGGATGCGGAGCAGCTGGTACTCGCGCGGCGTCAGCCGCACCTCGTCGCCCTGGATCATCACCCGGCGGGCGGGGAAGTTGATCTCCAGCTCGCCGAACTGGAACTTGGGCTGGGCTGAGAAGCGCCGCTCGCGCCCGCGCATCACCGCGCGGATCCGCGCCAGGAGCTCGCCCACGCCCACCGGCTTGTTGACGAAGTCGTCGGCGCCCAGGTCCAGGGCGGCGATCTTCTCGGCCTCCAGGTCCCGCGCGGACAGCACGATGATCGGGGCGTCCGACCATTCGCGGATTCGCTGGATCACTTCCTTGCCGTCCATGTCCGGCAGGCCGAGGTCGAGGATCACCACCTCCGATGGCTCGCTGGCCAGCTGCGCCAGCGCATGCTCGCCGTCCTCAGCAGCGGTGACCGCGAAGCCCGCCGCCGCCATGGCCGGCGTGAGCGCGCGCACGATCTGCGGCTCGTCGTCGACGATCAGCAGCCGGCCCAAACTCCCAGTCATCGCGTCTCCACTTCGCAACCCCATCCGATCAAACCCGAACCGCCGGCAGCATCAGCGACATCACCATGCCGCTCGGCGCGTCAGTGCGCAGCGCCGCACTCACCTGGCCGCCCATGCCCTGCATCACCCCGCGCACGATAGATAGTCCCAAACCGGTGCCCGGCAGACGCTTGGCCGCCGCGCCGCGGTAGAACTTATCGAACAGCTTGCCGAGTTCGCCCTCCGGCACGCCGGGCCCCTCATCGGTCACCTGCACCACCACCTGGCCGTCGCGCGGGAAGCTGGTGAGCGCTATGATCCCGCCGTCGGGGCTGTAGCGCACCGCGTTCTCCAGCACATTGGCGAGCGCCACCTCGAACAGCACCGGGTCGCCCATGGCCACATCGGCCCCCTCGCCCAGGCGGCAGGAGAACTTGCGCTGGCCGCGCAGCCGCTCGAAGCGCTTGCGCGTGCGGTCAACCACCTCGGCCAGGTCGAAGACCGTGCTGGCCGGCTCCAGCGCCCCGCCCTCCAGCCGGGTCATGTTGAGCAGGTTGGTGACGAAGGCGTTCAGCCGCTCCGACTCTTCCTGGATGGTCGCGGTCAGGTCGTGGCGGGTCTTGGCGTCGAACTGGTCGCCGAACTCCTGCAGCGAGGAGGCCGAGGCCAGCACCGCGGCCAGCGGCGTGCGCAAGTCGTGGCTGATCGACGACAGGAGCGCGTTCCTCAGGTCCTCGGTGCGCGCGCGCGCCTCGGCGTCGGCCTTGGCCACGGTCAGGCCGGCGCGCGCCATGGCCGCGGCGCCCGCGTCGGCCAGGATCTGCAGAAGGCTCTCCTCGTCGGCGTCCGGCGCGGGCTCGGCGCGCCAGCCGGCCACCGCCCCGCTGGCCAGGGCGCGCACCCGCCAGCCCGCCGCCTCGATGGTCTTCGGCTCCCCGAGGACCTCCGCCGCCAAGGCCCGCGCCGCCGACAGCACCATGGGCTCCGGCGCGGGGCCGCCTGCCGCGCAGAGCACCTCGTGGTCCAGCACGAAGGCCTGACCCCGCGCCGCCGCGGCCAGGTGGTCGGCCAGCCGCGTGCGGATCAGGCCCGCGTCGTCCGAGGCGGAGAATTCCCGCGTGCCCTCGAACAGCACCGCGGTGGTCAGCGCCCGGACCTGGGCCCGCTTGGCCTCCTCGCGCACCCGGCCGGTCAGATTGCCCATCAGCAGGGCGACCGTCGGGAAGGTCAGCAGCACCAGGAAGTCTTCTGGCGTATAGGCCCCCAAGCTGACGTGCGACCTCGCCAGATAGAAATTGTAGATCAGGAAGGAGGCCGCCGCGGCCAGGTACCCCGGCCCCGAGCCCACCAGGTAGGAGGTCACCAGCACGCCCACCAGATAGGCCCCCGCCACCCGGTTCGAGCCCGTCATCTTCTCCAGCGCCACCGCGCCGAGGGTCGACACGCCCACCAGGACGACCGCCACGGCGTAACGTCCCGGCCCGCCGAGCGAGCCGATCCACGAGGGTGAGATGTCGACGCGGCGGGTCAAGAGGCGTCAGGGCTCGCTTCAGTCGGGTGGTCGACAGCACGCACTGTGCCCGCTCCCATCCCGGCGGCCAAGCATACCGGCCTTATGACGGAGTGACCCGCATCATCTTGCGCCGGCCTAGGCTCCCGCCAGCCAGGCCTTGAACTCCGGGCGCTCCAGCAGACGCTCGGCATAGCGCGCCGCCGCGCCGGACTTGTCGCCGAAGTCCGAGAGCTTCACGCCGTAGGTGTGGAACCGGCTGGCCACCGGCGTGTAGAAGGCGTCGACGATCCCCCACTCCTCGCCGCCCAGGTAGGGCCCGCCGAATTTGGTCAGGAGCCCCGACCAAAGGGTCACGATCCGGCGCACGTCCTTCTGCGTCGCCTTGGAGAGCGTCACCGCCTTCGGCCAGGCCGCCAGGTCCATCGGGCACTCCCCGCGCAGGGAGGAGAACCCTGAGTGCATCTCCGCGGCCGCCGAGCGCACATAGGCGCGCATCCTGGCGTCCTTCGGCCACAGCTCCATGTCCGGGAACCGCTCGGCGAGGTATTCGCAGATCGCCAGCGAATCCGAGATCTGCACGTCGCCGTCCTTCAGCGCCGGCACCAGGCCGGTCTGCGAATGGGGCAGGATCGCCGCCTCCGAGCCGCCGTTCTCCTGGCGCAGCTGGATGATCCGTTCCTGGAACGGCGCGCCGGTCTTCTTCAGCACAAGCCACGGCCGCATCGACCATGTCGACCATGCCTTGGTGCCGATCACGAGTTCCATTCAGCCTCCTTACGCCTGCGCTAAGGCGATAGCGCGGCGACGCCGCTTCCCTCAACGCCCTAAATGCACGAGGTTTGCCTAAGCAGCCGTTAGAGCTCGCCCAAGAAAAAACTCCAAGAATTCTACACCCGGGAAACGCACATGGCCGACATCACCACGCCCACCGGCGAAGCGCTGGTGGACGAAGCCACGGCTCACACGGTCCCGCCGGTCTCCAATGCCTACCGCCGCTACGCGCTCTGGCTCCTCCTGCTGATATATGTGGTCAACTTCATCGACCGCCAGGTGATCAATATCCTGGCCGAGCCGATCAAGAACGATCTGCATCTGGCCGACTGGCAGCTGGGCCTGCTGTCCGGCTTCGCCTTCGGCATCGTCTACACCCTGCTGGGCTTTCCGCTGGCGAGGGCCGCCGACCGCCATCACCGGGGCTACATCATCGCCGCGTGCCTTGCCGCCTGGAGCGCCTTCACCGGCGCCTGCGGCTTCGCGCAGAACTTCGCGCAGCTGGTCAGCTTCCGCGCAGGCGTCGGCATCGGCGAGGCGGGCTGCACGCCCACCTCCCACGCGCTGATCGCCGACTACAGCCCGAAGGAAAAGCGCGCCTCGGCCCTGGCCTTCTACGCCATGGGCACGCCGATCGGCTCGCTGCTCGGCCTCGCCATCGGCGGCGCGATGAGCGACTATTTCGGCTGGCGTCAGGCCTTCATGGTGGCCGCGGTCCCCGGCCTGATCCTGGCCATCGTCGCGGCCTTCACCCTGAAGGAGCCCCGCGCCAAACTCAGCGCCGCCATGCGCGCCGCCGGCCAGGGCGCCACCGGCGCCCTGGCCACCTTCTCTGAGACGATCCGCTTCCTCTCCGCCAAGCGGGCCTTCTGGTTCATGGCCTGGGGCGCGGGCATCCGCTCGTTCCTGGGCTACGGACACGCGACCTTCGCGCCCAGCTTCTTCTACCGCTGCCACGGCCCCGCGGTGATCGCGCTGGCCCATCAGTTCCACATGCGGCCCCAGACCTTCATCGGCGTCGCCCTGGGCGTGATCGGCGGCGTGGCCGGCACGCTCGGTTCCTGGACGGGCGGCCAGATCGCCGACAGGTGGGGCGCGCGCGACCTTCGGGTCTACGGATCCGTGCCTGCGCTGGCCGTGGTGATCTCGGTCCCCGCCGCCATCACCCTCTACCTGACCCCGTCGGTGCCGCTGGCGCTCAGCCTGATCGCGGTGACCAACTTCGTGGGCACCCTCTGGTACGGCCCGATCTACGCCAGCGCCCAGGGCATGGTGCCCCAGCGGATGCGGGCCATGAGCGCCTCGATCATGCTCTTCGTGATCAATTTCCTGGGCCTGGTGCTGGGCGCGCTCTGTATCGGCGCGCTTTCCGACATCCTCAACAAGGGCTTCCACCTGGGCCCCGCCGAGGGCGTCCGCTGGGCGCTGATCCTGTCGGTCGTCGGCGGGGGCGTCTCGGCGCTGCTCTTCTGGCTGGCCCGCAAGAACGTCCGCGAGGAGATGATCAGCTAGGGCCGCGCCCCGCCGGCCCGCGAGAACAGCAGGTCCTGCCACCGCCATTCGCCGCCGCCCATGGCCAGCCGCGACGCGCCGGGCCCATCGTTGAGGCTGAGCACGATCAGCCCGTGCACCGGCTCGGTGCGGCAGGCGACGGGGGCAAAGGCCACGCGCCACTGGATCGCCTCGCGCACCGCCGCCAGGCCCTCGCCCTCCTGCCCGGGGTGGCGCACCCAGGCGCCGTCCCAGACACGGATCGCCTTGCCGGCGTCGCCCGCCTCCACCACTGCGGCCTGCACCCCATGATCTTCGCGCAGCGCCTTCTGCAGCCAGCGGGCCATGTCGCAGCCCTGCCCGCCGCCGGCGCCCGCGCCAACAGTCGCCGCGCCGGCCAGTTGCGCGTCGCTCATCTCGACGGACGGGACGAACGTCGGCCCCGGCCTGGCTGCGATCGGCGCCACAGTCACCGGCAGCTTCGACGCGCGCCCCAGCTTCGGCGGCGGCGGGTTCTCAGGCTTCGGCTCGGGCGCGCTCTCCGGCGCCGCCGGCGCGGGCGGCGTCGGCGTGACCAGCGCCACGCTCATCACCGGGGGCTCCGCCGGCCGCGGGCCCGCCGTCCAGGTCGCGAGCAGGGCGACGCCCGCGGCCACATGGATGGCCAGGCTCAGCGCAGCCGCACCCCACCTGCGCCGGGAAGCATGGGGCCGGCGCGTGCGCCGGCTCACAGCCCCGCCGCTACGCGAGCACGATCAGCACGACGCGCCGGTTCTGCGCACGGCCATCGCGCTTGTTGTTCGGCGCCACCGGGTCATCCGCCCCGTAGGAGATCGTGCCGATCCGGTTCAGCGCCACGCCATGCTCGTTCAGATAGCGCCGCACGGCCTCGGCCCGCTCTTCGCCCAGCCGGTAGTTGACCTCCTTCGGCCCCGTCGCATCGGTGTGGCCCTGCACCTCGATGTAGACGTTGCGGTTGTCGGACTTCAGCTTGTCCACGAAGGCGTCCAGCCGCGCCTGCGCCTCAGGCGATAAGGCCGCCTTCGAGACACCGAACTTCATGCTGTCGTCCTGCAGCACCTGCGAATAGAGGAACTTGCCCTCCGCCAGCTTGCCGGCCGCGGTCGCCCGCTCCAGGGCGTCCTTGGTCGACTGGTCCAGGTTGGCCAGCTTCGTGTCATGGTCGGCCACCTTGGCAGTGACGTCGCTCACTTGGCCGGAGACGCTGTCGACCCGAGTGGAGACCTGCCCCACCTGCTCGTTGACGAACTTCTTGGTGGCGCAGCCGCCCAGGGCCGCGACCCCCAGCACCGCTACCCCTGCGATCAGAACTCTCGGCATTCGTTGGCTCATCGAAATCTCCCTCGTTCAAAAGCAGCCCAAGCTGCCGCAAACCCACCGACCGCCATCTATTGCAGGGGTGAAAAACGGCGCCGTCCCGACCCGAACAGGGCCATTCCGCGGCGCAGCTTGACCGTAGAAATCCGATCCTCCCCCTTAGGGGGAGCTGTCAGCAAAGCTGACTGAGGGGGCTTCCTCAGTTGTCGACCGCGGCTTCAGCAGCTTCATGGAAGATGACGATGGTCTCGCTTCACGGCGGGTCGACAAGTTCGATTTGAGACGGCTTGGCTGCGCCGAATTCGCCATAGAGCGCCTTCGATTCGAAGAAGCGCCGGCGATTTGGCGTCCCGACAGTTTCGCGCCGCGGCAGCGCAGCTACCTCGATTGTCACCGGGGTGAAATGTTCATCGCCTAGCCCCTATCCACCCTCTCCCTGCCCCGCTAACCTCCTCCCAAACCGCTGCCCGCCCCGCGGGCGGCGAGCAATAATTCGGGGAACGCTTCAGCATCATGACCGCCACGTCCGTGGGCGCCACGCCTGCCGCTCCGCCCGCCGCCCGGCCCGTCTACAGCGCCAACTACAAGCGCCTGGTGCTGTTCCTGCTGGTGACGGCCTACACGCTGAACTTCATCGACCGCACGATCATCGCGACGCTCGGCCAGCCCATCAAGGATGCGCTGCACATTTCCGACGCGCAGATCGGCCTCCTGGGCGGGCTTTATTTCGCGCTGCTCTACACCTTCCTCGGTATCCCGATCGCCCGGCTCGCCGAGCGCTACAGCCGGGTGAACATCATCTCGGTGGCGATCCTGATCTGGTCGGGGTTCACCGCGCTCTGCGGCGCAGCGACGAGCTTTGCGACCCTTGGCGCCTTCCGCTTCGGGGTGGGCGTGGGCGAGGCGGGGCTGTCGCCGCCGGCCCAGTCGCTGATCAGCGACTACTATCCGCCGAAGGAGCGGGCCTCGGCGCTATCGATCTACAGCTTCGGCATCCCCATGGGGACGATGATCGGAGCGGTGGCCGGCGGCTATATCGCCAAGACCTTCGGCTGGCACATGGCGTTCATGGTGGTCGGCCTCCCGGGGGTCGCCGTGGCGATCGCGCTGAAGCTCCTGGTGAAGGAGCCGCCGCGCGGACATTCGGAGACGCCGGTGACGCATCTGGTGGCGGAGGACGCGCTGCCCGACGCGCCCGCCAAGCGCGGCGAGCTCGCCGAGATGTGGGCGGTCTTCAAGATCCTTTTCCTGAAGTGGCCGGTGTTCAACATGGTGATGGGCATCACGCTCGTCTCCTTCGCCGGCTATGGCGGGGGCCAGTTCGCCCAGCCCTATTTCGTGCGCACCTTCCATCTGGACTATGCCGCGGTGGGCCTGATCGTCGGCCTGGCGGCGGGCTTTTCCCAGGGGATCGGCACCCTGGTGGGCGGCCCGATCACCGACGCGCTGTCGAGGCGGCTGAGTTCGCGGTGGTACGCGTTGGTGCCCGCGATCGGGGTGGCGCTGGCCTATCCGGCGATCGTGGGCATCTACACCGCGCCCACCTGGCAGACGGCGGCGGCCTTCATGCTGATCCCGGGCGCGCTCTCCTACGTCTATCTGGCGCCGACCTTCGGGGTGATCCAGAACATGGCGCCGACCCATCAGCGGGCGACGGCGGCGGCGCTCTTGCTGTTCTTCCTGAACCTGCTGGCGCTGGGCGGCGGCCCCCCGTTCACCGGCTGGGTGATCGATCACTTCGCGGCGTTCCACTTCGCGCACCCGGCCGCGACCTCGCTGGGCGACGCGATCAGTGGGTTCTTCGGCATCCACCCCGCCGATTTCCAGACGGCGTGCCCCGGCGGCAAGGCGGCCAAGGGCGCGGCCGACGCGGCCAAGGCGGCCTGCAGCGGCGCGCTGGTGCTGGGCACCCGCCAAGGCGTGATCGTGGCCTACGCCTTCAGCCTGTGGGGCGCGTTCCACTATCTCCTGGGCTCCTTCGGCATCGGCAAGGCGCTCGCCAAGGCCCGCGCCGACCGCGGCGAAAGCGACTGACCTACCTCCCCCATCGCGGCCGCGATGGCGGGAGGGGGAGGTCGTTCACTTTTTCATCTCAAAATTTGACTTCCCGCGGGGCCCGCACGCATACCCTTGGGGCATGATCCCCCGCTACGCCCGCAAGGAAGCCGCCGCCATCTGGAGCCCCCAGACGCGCTTCAAGATCATGTTCGAGATCGAGGCCTATGCGGCCGACGCCATGGCCGAGCTGGGCGTCATCCCGAAGGAGGCCGCGCGCGTCATCTGGGAGAAGGGCCGCGACGCGGTCTGGGACGCCGATCGCATCGACGAGATCGAGCGCGAGGTGAAGCACGACGTCATCGCCTTCCTGACCCACGTCACCGAGGTCGTCGGCCCCGAGGCGCGGTTCCTGCACCAGGGGATGACCAGTTCAGACGTCAATGACTCGGCGCTGGCAGTTCAGCTTTGCCGTGCCACTGACTTGTTGCTCGAGGACGTCGACCTGGTGCTGGCCGCGCTGAAACGCCGGGCCTACGAGCACCGCTTTACGCCCACCGTTGGCCGCAGCCACGGCATCCACGCCGAGCCCACCACCTTCGGCCTGAAGCTCGCCGGCCACTACGCCGAGTTCGTGCGCGCCAAGGAGCGGCTGGCCATGGCCAAGTTCGAGATCGCCACCTGCGCGATCTCCGGCGCCGTGGGCACCTTCGCCAACGTGGCGCCCGAGGTGGAAGCCTATGTGGCGGAAAAGCTCGGCCTCGCGGTCGAGCCGGTCTCCACCCAGGTGATTCCCCGCGACCGCCACGCGGCCTATTTCGCCGCCCTGGGCGTGGTCGCCTCCTCCATCGAGCGGCTGGCCACCGAGATTCGCCACCTGCAGCGCACCGAGGTGCTCGAGGCCGAGGAGCCCTTCGATCCGGGCCAGAAGGGCTCGAGCGCCATGCCGCATAAGCGCAACCCGATCCTCACCGAGAACCTGACCGGCCTCGCGCGGCTGATTCGCTCCGCCGTGGTGCCGGCCATGGAGAATGTCACCCTCTGGCACGAGCGCGACATCAGCCACTCCTCGGTCGAGCGCGGAATCGCCCCGGACGCCACGGTGCACCTGGATTTCGCGCTCCGCCGCCTGGCCAGCGTCATGGAGCGGCTGGTGATCTATCCAGAGAACATGGCCAGGAATCTCGACCGCCTGGGCGGCTTGGTGCACTCCCAGCGCGTGCTGCTGGCGCTGACCCAGAAGGGCGTCGCCCGCGAGGTCGCCTATGCCGCGGTGCAGCGCAATTCGATGCGCGTCTGGCGCGGCGAGGGCCGGTTCCTGGACTTCCTGCGCGCCGATCCGGACGTCACGCTGAGCGACGCCGAGCTCTCGGAGCTCTTCGACCTCGGCTATCACTTCAAGAACGTCGACCGGGTGTTCGCCCGCGTCTTCGGAGAGGAGGCCAACGCCGCCAGCCAGGCGGCGCAGTAGCAGCGGCTATTTGCCTTCGCGGACGCTCTCGCGCGCCTGGGCCAGCAGTTCGGCCATCTTCATGCGCACTTCGCCCTCGGAGATCTGCACGCCGGAGCCCTTGAGGTCCTCGAAGACTTTGCGCAGCACGTCGTCCTCGCCGGGTTGTTCCAGGTCGGACTTTACTACGGCCTGGGCGTATTCGGCGATGTGCTTGTCGGTCAGGCCCATCAGGCCAGCGGCCCACTCGCCCAGAGCGCGGTTGCGCCGCGCCGAGGCCTTGAACTCCTGCTCTTGATCGAGCGCGAAACGCTTCTCGAAGCCACGTTCACGGTCGTCAAAGGTGGTCATGGGGTCCCTGGGCAAAGCCACTCTGCGGGCGACCACATATCCCGCCCGGTCGGACGCCGCAATCGAAACGCGGCGACGCGGCGAGGTTTGCGCCCATGGCCCGCATCCGCTAATTTCGCGCCGCCTCATATGAAGCGAGACGCCGAGTCGAATCCGCGCGCGAGGGACTTGGACCCCGCGCGTTTTTCGTTATTTCGACCAGCAAAGCCCTCGCCCACGGAGAAGGCACGATTATGACCCGGCGTAAGAAGATCTACGAGGGCAAGGCGAAGATCCTCTACGAAGGTCCGGAGCCCGGCACCCTGATCCAGTACTTCAAGGACGACACCACCGCCTTCGACGCCACCAAGAAGGCCGTCCTCGAGGGCAAGGGAGTGATCAACAACCGGATCAGCGAGCACATCATGACCAAGCTCGCCTCAATCGGAGTGCAGAACCACTTCATCCGCCGCCTGAACCTTCGCGAGCAACTGATCCGCGAGGTCGAGATCGTCCCGCTGGAGGTGATCTGCCGCAACGTGGCTGCGGGCTCGCTCTCCACGCGCTTGGGGCTGCCGGAGGGCCAGGCCCTGCCGCGGTCGATCATCGAGTTCTGCCTGAAGGACGACAAGCTGCACGACCCGCTGGTCTCAGAGGAGCACATCACCGCCTTCAACTGGGCCACGACCCAGGAGATCGACGACATCATGGCGCTGACCCTGCGCGTGAACGACTTCCTGACCGGCATGTTCGGCGCGGTCGGCATCACGCTCGTGGACTTCAAGGTCGAGTACGGCCGGGTCTGGGAGAACGACTTCTCGCGGATCATCCTGGCCGACGAGATCAGCCCCGACAGCTGCCGGCTATGGGATTCGACCACCAACGAGAAGCTCGACAAGGACCGCTTCCGCCGCGACCTCGGCAACGTCATCGAGAGCTACACCGAAGTCGCCCGGCGGCTCGGGATCATGAAAGAGATGCCCACCGTGATCCAAGGCGGCCTGCACTGATGAAAGCCATCGTCCACGTGTTCCTGAAGCCCGGCGTTCTGGACGTGCAGGGCAAGGCCGTCGAGCAGGCCCTGCACGGCCTGGGGTGGGGCGGCGTCGCCAACGTCCGCGTCGGCCGCACCATCGAGTTCGACCTCGCAGCCAAGGACGCCGCCGGCGCCGAGGCCGAGGTCAAGGCCATGTGCGACAAGCTGCTGGCCAATACGGTGATCGAAAGCTACCGCGTGGAGGTGGCGTGAGGCGGGCGACCGCCCTTCTCCTCCTCCTCATTCCAGTCTCGCTCTGCGCCTGCGCGCCGAAGCCGCAACCCCCCGCCTTTGCGCCGATCACTCTCGACTGCGCCATGCCCTTCGACGTCCAGTCAGCCAAGATCACCGCTCAGCCGCACCTGCTGCCGGCGTCCCACGCGCCGGGCGAGCCTTACTTCTTCTACTCGACGGACGATGGCCGCGCCTCCTACCTGATCACCGAGAAGGGCGCGCCGGGGCACCCGGCGATCATGATGCAGACCGCCGCAGGCGGGCAGGTGAAGACCGTGGGCTGCGCCTATGGCGACAAGAAGGGCTATAACCAGCTGCTCGCCTATCTCGACTCCTTAAAGACCTGGACGCGCCGATGAGCGGCTTCCATCTCGCCCAGTTCAACATCGCCCGCTTGATCGCCCCGATCGAGGCGCCGGAATCGGCCGAGTTCCGCGAGGCGCTCGACCGCATCAACGCGCTTGCCGAGGCCTCGCCCGGATTCATCTGGCGCGCCACAGGGACGGGCTTCGATTCGGAAATTCCCGCCGACGACATCGACCCGATGATCCTCGCCAACCTGTCGGTCTGGGAGAGCGCCGAGGCCCTGGCGGCGTTCGCCTACCGCTCGGCGCATGGCGCCTTCGTCAAGCGCGGCAGCGCCTGGTTCGGGTCCTCCGGCCTGCCACAGGTTGTCATGTGGTGGATCCCCGCCGCGACCCTGCCCACCCGTGACGAGGCCTTCGCGCGCCTGGAGCGCTTGCGCTCGGACGGCCCGGGCGTCCACGCCTTCGATTTCAAGTCCCGCTTTTCCGCCCCTGCCCGCCTGGAGACCCTCGCATGAAAGCCGCCGTCATCGTCTTCCCCGGCTCCAACTGCGACCGCGACTGCAAGGTGGCGATCGAGCGGTCCACGGGCGCCCATGTGGACATGGTCTGGCACGGCGACACCGAGCTGCCGAGCGGGGTCGACCTGATCGTTCTGCCGGGCGGTTTCGCCTATGGCGACTACCTGCGCTGCGGCGCCATGGCGGCGCTGTCGCCAATCATGCGCGAGGTGAAGGCGGCCGCGGAGCGCGGCGTGGCGACCGTCGGCATCTGCAACGGCTTTCAGGTCCTCTGCGAGGCGCGGATGCTGCCCGGCGCGCTGCTCCGCAACGAGCGCCTGAAATACGTCTGCAAGGCCGTCGATCTTGAGGTCACCAACGCCCAAACCCGCTTCACCGCGGGCTATGTTGGCCGCCGCCAGGTGGCCATGACCGTTGGCAATGGCGAGGGCAACTTCTTCGCCGACGAGGCCACGCTGGACCGGCTGGAGGGCGAGGGCCAGGTGGTGTTCCGCTACGTCGACAACCCAAACGGCTCGTCGCGAGGCGTCGCCGGCATTGTCAACGCCAAGGGCAATGTGCTGGGCCTCATGCCCCACCCCGACCGCGCCTTCGAGCCAGAGCTCGGCTCCGCGGACGGCGCCATTCTCTTCCAAAGCGCCCTCGCAAGCGCCTAAGGCCGCCTCTTCCCAACCTCCCGCCATCGGATACGGTCCAGCCATGAACCGCCTCGCCCTGCCCGCGGCGCTCGCCGCCGCCTTCGCCCTGTTCGCCGCGCCGGTCGTCGCCCAGACACCGACGAGCCCGGAGATCAGCCCGGACATCCCGGCGCACTATGAAAAGCCCACGGCCAACAACGACTGGGTCAAGCGCGCGGTGATGATCCCCATGCGCGATGGCGTGAAGCTCTACACCGTCATCGTCATGAAGAAGGGTACGAAGGACGGCCCGATCCTGCTGACGCGCACGCCCTACAACGCCAAGGGCCGGGTTCAACGGTTCGACAGTCCGCACATCACCGACGAACTGGCCCAGATGGACGAGCCCTTCGTCAGCGACGGCTACATCCGGGTCTATCAGGACATCCGCGGGAAATACGGCTCGGAAGGCGACTATGTGGTCACCCGCCCGCTGATCGGGCCGCTGAACCACACCACCGTGGACCACGCCACCGACACCTACGACACCATCGACTGGCTGGTGAAGAACGTGCCGGAGACCAACGGCCGGGTCGGCATGATCGGCTCGTCCTACGACGGCTTCACCACGCTCATGGGCCTGATCAATCCGCATCCGGCGTTGAAAGCGGCCGTGCCTCAGTCGGCCATGGTCGACGGCTGGATGGGCGACGACTTCTTCCACTATGGGGCCTTCCGCACCACCAACCTGGACTACATCGCCGGCCAGATGACCGCCCGCGGCGAAGGCAGCAAGATCCCCAGGCAGAGCCTCGACGACTACAGCAACTACCTTCGCGCCGGAAACGTCGACGCCTACGCCAGGGCCGCCGGCCTCGACCAGGTGCCCTACTACCGCAAGCTCACGGAGCACGCGGCCTACGACGCCTTCTGGAGCGAGCAGGCGCTGGACCAGGAGCTGGCCCGCCAGCCGCTGAAGGTGCCCACCATGTGGGTGGGCGCGCTGTGGGACCAGGAAGACATGTGGGGGACCATCCACGCCTACATGGCCACCGAGCCCAAGGACAAGAACAACGACATGAACTACCTGGTGCTGGGGCCCTGGAGGCATTCCGGCGTCAACTACGAGCAGCGGCAGCTCAATTCGCTGAAGCTGCCCGGCGACACGGCCACGGAATTCCGGACGAAGATCCTCAAACCCTTCCTCGACGAGCACCTGAAGACCAACGGGCCGAAGGCCAACACCCCGCCGGTGTTCATCTTCCGCACCGGCGACATGGAATGGGACCGCCTGCCCAAGTGGCCGCTGGCCTGCGAAACGGGCTGCGGGAACAAGATGAAGCCACTCTACCTGCAGCCAGGCCTGGGCCTTGGCTTCCAGTCACCGACGGCCTCGGGCGCGGCCTATGACGAATATGTCTCCGATCCGGCCAAGCCCGTGCCCTATGTCCGCCGTCCGGTGCGCGCCGATGACGGCGACCAATGGCGCTACTGGCTGACCACAGACCAGCGGCATGTGGACGGCCGCCCGGACGTCTTGACCTACACCAGCGAGGTGCTGACCGCCCCGGTGCGCATCTCCGGCGCGCCGATCGTCAATCTGTTCGCCTCGACCAGCGGCACTGACTCGGACTGGGTGGTGAAGATCATCGATGTCTATCCGGACACGGTGCCAAGCCAGGTCGAGATGGGCGGCTATGAGCTGCCGATCGCCATGGACATCTTCCGCGGCCGTTATCGTGAGAGTTTTTCAACGCCGCACGCCATTCCGGCCAACACGGTCGAGAAGTACCGGTTCGTCATGCCGACGGCCAACCATGTCTTCTTGCCAGGCCACCGGATCATGGTGCAAATCCAGTCAAGCTGGTTTCCGCTTTACGACCGCAATCCGCAGACCTTCACGCCTAACATCTTCTTCGCCAAGCCCGCCGACTACGTGAAAGCCACCCAGCGGATATTCCACGCCGGCGCCCAGGCGACAAACATCGAGCTCCCCGTCGTAGAGATGCATTGATCCGTCTTATGGGATCAGTATGTTGCGCCCGCGCCGCATAGCGACGCGGCAACAATCCGAAATGCTGGCGTCGCGTTTCGGAAAGACGATCGTGCCATACGGCGTCGCCCGAAAGACGGGGTTGCTGCTTTCTCCCACTGACCCGCCACGGGTTGCCTTTTGAATCAGGTCTTGCGGGTGCGTTCCCAGATCAAGCTTCGCCAACTCACCGTGCTTGCGCTCGCCCTGCTGCTTTCGGCGTGCGCCGCGAAGGACACCAAGAAGCCGCCGAGAATCCCCGAGGTCGGCTACGTCGTGCTGAAGGCCCAGGATGTGCCCTTGGAGGTCTTGCTGGGCGGACGCACGAACGCCTACGAAATTTCCGATGTCCGCCCGCAGGTCAACGGCCTGATCAAGGACCGCAAGTTCGTCGAAGGCAGCATCGTCAAACAGGGCCAGACGCTCTACGTGATCGATCCCAGCCTCTATCAGGCCGCCGTCGCCCAGGCGGAGGCCAACCTGCAGAACGCCGAGGCCACACGCGACGCCGCGGTCGCCAAGGCGCAGCGCTACAAGCCGCTTGCCGACATGGAGGCGGTCGCCAAGCAGGACTACACCGACGCCGAGGCCGCCGCGAAACAGGCGATCGCCCAGGTCGCGCAGAACAAGGCCGCCCTGGACACCGCCAAGATCAATCTGAAGTTCACCACCGTGCCGGCGCCGATCACCGGTCGCATCGGCCGCTCCATGGTGACCACCGGAGCGCTGGTCACCTCTGGCCAGACCACCCCAATGGCCAACATCCAGCGGCTTGACCCGATCTTTGTCGACATCACCCAGTCCAGCGCCGACGTCGTGGCCCTGCGCCGCGCGCTTTCCGCCGGCGGCGTCTTCCCGTCGGAGGCCAACGTTCAGCTGACGCTTGAGGACGGCAGCGCCTATCCGCTCCAGGGGCGCATCGAATTTTCGGAGACCATCGTCGACCAGACCACCGGATCGGTGACCATCCGCGCCAGCTTCCCGAACCCGCAGGGCCTGCTGCTGCCGGGCATGTTCGTGCGCGCCAAGCTGAGCCAGGCCACCGCCCGCGACGCCATCCTGGTCCCGCAACAGGCGGTCAGCCGAGATCCGCGCGGAAACGCCACGGTTTATCTGGTCAGCCCCGACAACAAGGCCGTGCTCAAGGCCGTGACCGCAGACCGCACGGTGGGAACCAGCTGGTTGGTCGCCAGCGGCCTCAACGCCGGAGACAAGGTGATCACCGAAGGCCTCGATCGGGTGAAGCCCAACCAGCC
>NZ_SSMZ01000092.1 GCF_004799395.1 Phenylobacterium sp. | reverse complement strand
TGCAGATGCCCCGACAACCAGTTGGATTCACAACGAATCACTTATCGCCGATTGGGCGAATCGCCGGCAAGCGGAAAAGGGTTAACGCGTGGCGAATTCGAGGGCGCTGAGTCCAAATGGAAACGCCCGCCGAAGCCGGCGGGCGTTTCGAACTCAAACCGCCTTGGCCTGGAGGACGCGCTTAGCGCTTCTTCCGCGGGGCCTGACGGCCGCCTTGGCCGAGACCCATCTGCTTGGCCAGGTCCGAACGCGCCTTGGCGTAGTTCGGGGCGACCATCGGATAGTCCTTCGGCAGGCCCCACTTGGCGCGATATTCCTCGGGGCTCATGTTGTACTTGGTGCGCAGGTGCCGCTTCAGCGACTTGAACTTGCGGCCGTCTTCCAGGCAGACCAGGAAATCCGGAGTGATCGAGCGGCGGATCGGCACCGCAGGTTCCTTCGGTGTGACTTCCGCCGTCTCGGCGCCGGAGGAGATGCCGGACAAGGCCCGGTGCACGCTCTGGATCAACGCGGGCAGGTCAGCCGCGGTCACGGAATTGTTGCCCACGTAGGCCGAAACAATATCCGCCGTCATCTCGATGACTTCCGACTTCTCATCCATTCTTGTTTTCCATAGGAAGGGCGGCTTTCGAGGCCGCTGAATTGATTCACGACATCAGTAGCGGCGTCATTATAGCGAACTTATCCACCACACAAGCATAGAAACCGAGGTGTTTTCATCGCAACGGGGGAAATTTCCAGTTCGAAATGGTCAGTTGAGTTCAAAGAACCGGTTTGATCGAGTAAGCGCCCGCCACTCTACCTGACCGCGTCACGTTGGCGGGGCCAAGTCTCCCGTTTCAGCGGAAATCGGGCGCCTGCCACTGGGCCCAGATGTCCGGCAGATCGCTGGACACCCGGTCCGGAAACGCCGCCGGCCGCTTTTCGAGGAACGAGGTCACGCCTTCCCTGGCGTCGCCGGAGCGGCCGCGCGCCTGGATGCCGCGGCTGTCGGCGCGGTGGGCTTCCATCGGGTGCGCGGCGCCGGCCATCCGCCAGATCAGCTGCCGTGTCAGGGCGACCGAAACCGGCGCGGCGTTGTCGGCGATCTCGCGGGCGAGCGCCTTGGCGGCGGGCAACAGGTCCTCGGGCGCGTGCAGCGAGCGCACGAGCCCGCGGTCGAACGCCTCCTGCGCGGGGAAGATGCGGCCGGTGTAGCACCACTCCAGCGCCGTCTGGACGCCCACCAGATGCGGCAGGAACCACGACGACGCCGCCTCTGGATTGAGGCCTCGCCGGGCGAAGACGAATCCGTAGCGCGCCTCGGTGGAGGCGAGCCGGATGTCCATCGCCAGCTGCATGGTTGCGCCGACGCCCACCGCCGCGCCGTTCACCGCCGCGATCACGGGTTTGAGGCTCTCGTAGATACGCAGCGTCAGCAACCCGCCGCCATCGCGCTGGGCGCCTTCGCGAGTGCGCGCCGCCATGGCCTCGCCGCCGCGGGCCTCATAGTCGAAGGTCTGGGCGCCGGCCGAGAGGTCCGCGCCGGCGCAGAAGGCGCGGCCGGCCCCGGTGACGATCACGCACCGCACGGCGTCGTCGCGGTCGGTCTCGTCGAACACCGCGATCATGTCGTTCATCATCTGGGTGTTGAAGGCGTTCAGTTTCTCCGGCCGATTCAAGGTCACCAGGGCCACCCCGTCCTCCACGGCGTAGGTGAGGGTTTCGAACGTCGGCGCGGCCATGGAATCCTCCTGGGAATGGCGGGGTCTTCGGCCCCGCTTGACGGACCCTAGGTCTAGGCCCGCAATAGCGGCTGAACAAAGATAAGTTGGCGGCCGGCGCAAGACCGGGACCGCCAGCGGGAGCGAGACCATGCATCCGGCGAACCACGCCAAGACCCACCCCGACAAGGCCGCCTACGTCATGGCCTATTCAGGCGAGACGGTGACCTACGCCGAGCTCGACGCCCGCTCCAACCAGGGCGCGCACCTGTTCAGGAGCCTGGGCCTGAAGGCCGACGACGCCGTCGCCCTCTTCATCGACAACCACCCGCGCTACTACGAGATCCTCTGGGCCGCCCAGCGCTCGGGCCTGCGCTTTACCTGCCTGTCGTCGAAGCTCACCTCGGGCGAGGTCGAGTACATCGTGAGGGACTGCGAGGCGAAGGTGTTCATCGCCTCGGCGGCGCTTTCGGAGACCGCCCTGCAGGTGGCGCGCCTGATCCCGGGCGTCGCGCTCTTCATGGTCGGCGGCGAGAGCGAGGACTTCGCGAGCTTCGAGGACGCCCGCGCCGTGATGCCGTCGACGCCGATCGCCGACGAGAGCGCCGGGCGCGCCATGCTCTACTCCTCCGGCACCACCGGCCGGCCGAAAGGCGTCAAACGGATGGGCGCGGTCGACCCCGCCATCGACGCGCCGAACCCGCTGGCGAACCTCGGCCAGGCGCTCTACGGCTGGACCGCCGACACGGTCTATCTGTCGCCGGCGCCGCTCTATCACGCAGCCCCCCTGGGCTGGTCCATGGCGGTGCACTCGATCGGCGGCACGGTGATCCTGATGGAGCGCTTCGACGCCGAGGACGCCCTGCGGTTCATCGAACAGTACAAGGTGACCTCCGCCCAGTGGGTGCCAACCCATTTCGTGCGCATGCTGAAGCTGCCGGAAGAGGTCCGCACCCGCTACGACCTGTCGTCGCTGAAGGCCGTCTTCCACGCCGCGGCCCCCTGCCCTGTGCCGGTCAAGGAGCAGATGATCGCCTGGTGGGGCCCGATCGTGCACGAGTACTATGCCGGCACCGAGGGCAACGGCTTCTGCATCATCAACGCCACCGAGTGGCTGGCCCACAAGGGCTCGGTCGGCCGCGGCCTGACCGCGGCGGTGAAGATCTGCGACGAGGACGGCGAGCCTCTGCCGCCCCGCGCCGAGGGCCTGGTCTATTTCGAGGGCGGCGGCCAGTTCGAGTACCACGGCGACCCGGCCAAGACCGCCGAGAGCCGCAACAGGCACGGCTGGACGACGCTCGGCGACGTGGGCTGGCTGGACGAGGAAGGCTACCTCTACCTCACCGACCGCAAGAGTTTCATGATCATCTCCGGCGGGGTGAACATCTATCCGCAGGAACTCGAGAACGTGCTGATCGGCCACCCCAAGGTCGCCGACGCCGCCGTGGTCGGGGCTCCCGACGAGGAGATGGGCGAGAAGGTCGTCGCCGTGATCCAGCCGATGAACTGGGCCGATGCGGGCGAGCCCCTGCGCGCCGAGCTGATGGCCTACGCCCGCCAACACCTCAGCCATGTGAAGAGCCCGCGCGTCATCGATTTCATGGCCGAGCTGCCCCGCCACGCCACCGGCAAGCTCTACAAGCGCCTGATCCGAGACGCCTACTGGGCCAAGGACGGCGCGCGGATCGCGTAGGCTTGATCCCCCTTCATTCGAGGCGAGCCGGTCGTGAGCGATCCTCCTCCCTGGGGAGGAGGGATCGGCTAGATGCCGGGCCTAGTCCTGAGCCGGCCCTATCGCGCGGGGCAGTTCGCGCACCTCGATGACGCCGCCGGCTTCATAGACCGGGTTGCTGGCCAGCAGCGCCTGAGCGGCCGCCATATCGGCGACCTCGATCCGCAGATAGCCCACGATATGGTGGCTGATGGGCGGCGCCGCGCCGTCCTTCCGCAGGCATACGCCCTTCCCGATCGCCGAGCCGCCGCGCAGGACGCCCTTCTCGTTCAGGCCGTTGATATAGGCCTCCCAGACCGCCGGATCGGCGGGCTCGGCTTCGTGCATCAGGTAGATGAAGTCGGCCATCCGGATCTCCCATGCGGCTTGCCCGCGCGCGACGGGATGCTAGACCCAATTACAGCCAAGCCAATCAAGAGGAAGCCCACGATGAACCCGGTTGAGATCAAAGACCTGCCCGGCCTGATCGGCACGGAAGTGGGCGTTTCGGACTGGCTGCTTGTCGACCAGGACCGGGTCAACAAATTCGCCGACGCCACCGGCGATCACCAGTGGATCCACGTCGATGTCGAGCGGGCCACGCGCGAGATCGGCGGCCCGATCGCCCACGGCTACCTGACCCTGTCGCTGATCCCATTCCTCGGCCAGGGCATGCTGCCGATCACCGGCGTCAGCCGCGGCATCAACTACGGCTCCGACAAGGTCCGCTTCATCAACATGGTCAGGGTCGGCAAGCGCGTGCGCATGCGCCAGAAGCTGATCGGCGCCGAGCCCAAGGCCGGCGGCATGCAGCTGAAGAACGAATGCACTATCGAGATCGAGGGCGAAGAAAAACCCGCCTGCATCGCCGAGACGATCTCGATCATCTACGCGGGCTAAAACCAACCACGTTCTCCGGCAGCGGTGAAACCCATCTCACCGCCAGCCGTTGCTGCCCCACGCCATGTGACCTCACGTCCCGTGGCGACAGCATTTGCCTATGGGCAGGAGAACATCATGCTTAGGACTACCATCATCGCTTCGCTGCTCGCGTCGAGCGCCATCACCCTGGCGGTCGCGACCCCTGCTGCGGCCGGCACCACCGAGCGCGCACGCGAAGCCATCGCCGCCGCTGAGGCCAAAATCCACACGGCCGAGACCCTGGGGGCCTACGGCGACTCCCCGCGCAACATCGCCGAGGCGCGCGCCGCCCTGGCGGCCGCGCAGCGGGACTTCGACAACGACCACCGTGACCGGGCCATTGAGGACGGCGTCCGCGCCCAAGGCCTGGCCGACGCCGCGATCGGCATCTCCCAGCAGCACAAGAACGACGCCTTGGCCTCCGCGCACGAAGCCGAACGCGCCACCGCCGAAGCGGCTCGCGATCAGGTCGCCGCCGCGCGCGGCCAGGCGGCGGACGCCCAGGATCAGGCGGTGACCGCCCAGCAGCAGGCCGCGCAGGCTCAGCAGCAGGCCGCGGCAGCCAACGCGCGGGCCGACACCGCGCAGCAGTCGGCTGCGGCCTCCGCCGCGGACGCCGAGGCCGCGCGCAACGCCGCCGCGCTCGCCGCCCAGACGCCGCCGCCCGCCCCGCAGGTCGAGACCACGACGACGACCACCAAGCCCGCGCATCGCGTGACGCACACGACCGTCACCCATCACACGACAACCACGGGCGTGACGTCCACGGCGCCCTCGGAGCAAGTCACCACGACCACCAAGGTCACCCCGCAGTAGCGATGCTTACGTCGGCGGCGCGGCGGGGGCTTTCTCCGCCGCGGTGACCGGCGGCGGCGAGGGCTGGGCCGTCGGATCCTTGCCGGCGAAGGCGTCGGCGATGAAGGCGATCATCCGGCGGCGCAGGTCCTCCCCGTGCCAGGGTTCCCGCGTCGGCTGAGCGGAGAAGCCCGCGCCCAGGGTGCGGTGGGTCTCGCGCGGATATCTCACCAGTTCAACCGGCGCGCCGACCTGGCGCATGGCGCGGCGCATTTCCAGCGACTGGCCCAGCGGGTCGGTCGGATCCTCTTCGCCCTGCAGCAGCAAGAGTGGCGTCTTGCCGTGCGCCACCTTGGCGAGCGCGCTCTGCCGCCAGGCGTCGGCGAACCGCTCCCAGGGCTTGCCGAAGTACCAGCGGTCGTAGAACGAGGCGTCTTCCGTCCCATACTCGCTGAACTGGTCGATCACCGGCGCGCCGGAGACCAGCGCCTTGAAGCGGTCGGTCCGGCCCTCGACGAAGGCCGCCATCTCGCCGCCGTAGCTGTAGCCGATCAGCGCCATCCGCTGCGGATCGACGCCATATTTGGCCAGCACCGTGTCCACGCCGGTCATGATGTCGGTGTAGTCGCCGCCGCCCAGGTCGTTCTTGTTGGCCGCCTCGAAGGCTGCGCCATAGCCCTGACTGCCGCGCGGATTGGTCTCCAGCACCGCCCAGCCCTGGAAGACCAGCAGGTTCGCCAGGTTGGAGTAGCGGTCCTGGAAGAGGCCGGTCGGGCCGCCATGCACGATCACCACCAAAGGCGGATGCTTGTCGTCGCCATGCGGGTGGTAGAACAGGCCCTCGATCTTCAGCCCGCCATTGGTCCAGCTCACCCGCTCGCTGGCCGCCCTCGGCCAGAAGCCGGGCACGATCTCCGGCAGGCTCAACTTGACCGGCGCCTCGCCGAGCTTGGCGGCCAGATAGAGCGCCGGCGGCTGGGAGGGGCCGCTTGCGGTGAAGGCCCAGGCGGTCTCGCGCGGATTGGTCACCGCGGCGGCCACCACCGGCTGCGGAGCCTCGATCCAGCTGAGCGCCCCGGTCGAGAGCTCAATGCGCGCCAGCTTCTGGTCGACGCCGGACATGAGCGGGGTGACCACGCTCTTGCCGCCCGCCTCGAGCACGAAGCCGTCGATCAGCGAGCCCTTCAGGCCCTTGGTCAGGCCGCGCGCGGCGCGGGTGGCGAAGTCGTAGGTGAAGAGTTCGGCGCATCCCGGGGGCGCGTCCTCCTCGCACTGCGCCAGATAGACGATCCCGTCCGCTGTCCACGCCGGCTGGCGCACGGTCTTGGGCGCGCCAGCGACCTCGCTCGGCGGTCCGCCCGCCGCCTTGACCCGCCACAGGCGCGCGCCGGGGCCCAGGTCCTCGTCATCGGGGATGGTGACCACCAGCAGTTCGTCGGAGCTGGCGTTCCAGCGCGCCGACTGCACGTTGTCAGGCAGGTCGACCTCTCGGGCCGCGCCGGTGGCCGCCTCGACCAGGTAGAGGCGGATCTTCTTGGCGTCGTCACGGCCGACGCGCACGGCGTCATCCTTCTTCTTCACCTCGCCGGCGCGCGCGGCGGTCTCGCCGTCGGCGGCCAGCACCGCGACCTGCTTGTCGCCAGGAGCGATCTCGAAGGCCCGCACGTCGGCCTCGACGGCCTCCCCGGACTTCAACTCCCAGCCAGCCTGCAAGGCCCCGGCGACGGGCCGGGCCAGCACCAGGCCCTGCGCCTCGCCGCCCGCCATCGGCAGACGATAGAGGCGACCCGCCTTGCCACGCTTGGCAACGAAGAAAAGGTCTGCGCCGTCGGCGGACCAGGCGGGGCTGCGCTCGCCGGGCTGGTCGTCGGCGGTGGAGGAGGTGAGCTGGCGCGCGGGTTTGCCGTCGCGGCCGGTCAGCCACAGGTGCGTCTGGCCGCCCTCGGCGGTGGACGCCATGACCACGGCCGCCACCTGACTTGCGTCCGGCGACAATGCGATCTCGCGCAGGTCGCGGACCTGTCGGACGGAGGAGAGCACCAGTTCGCCCTCCGCCCAGGCCGGCTGCCCGGCGCCCAAGGCTCCGCCCAGCGCCCCGGCCAGCAGCAAGCCGCCAACGCCCCTCATCGGTTTCATCGAAATTCCCCCGCCCACGGCAGAGGTCAGATCGCCCGCTCCTGCGCGGCGCGTCAATCCGCCGGCGCGCCTATTCCGGGCGGGCGGCCTCTTCCGCCGACGCCGCCTTGGCGCCAGAGATGGAACCCTCGTCCGCGGCGACTTCGGTCACCGGGGCGCCAGGATCCTTGATCAGGGCGATGGTCTCGCGGATGAACCGAGCGTTGGTGACGATGCCGATGTCCAGGCGTTCGCTGTTCAGCTCGACCTGCTGGGTCAGGAGGCCGGCGATGAACTCCACATCCTGACCGCCCTGGCCGTTCGCGTCGAGCGCGTGGCGCGACGGCCCGCTCATGAACACCGGCCCGCCGGAGTTGCCCGGGAACACCGAGAAGTCGAGCAGGAAGGTCGGGAAGATCTTGGCCGGCGCGATCGGATAGCTGGCCACGCGGCCCGCCCGCAGGATGGGGAAGCCCGCGGAATTGGCCGCCAGGCCGCGCGGGAAGCCCAGCGTCATCATCTGGTCGCCCGACGTCACGTCGTACTTCGAAAAGGTGTCGTCCTGCGCCAGGTAGTCCTCGGGGATCGCCGCCTTGGCGAAGGTCGCCGGCGCGGTGATGGCGATCGCCGCCACGTCACGCGTCGGGTGGTGCGTCCACAGTGCGTGGCCCTGAGCGTCGCGGATCTTCAACGACTGGGGCGAGTAGCTCCAGCTTCCGTCGGCGTTGGCGATACGGTAGCCGACCCGGGCGTTGGCGCCGGGCATCTTGTCGAAGACGTGGTTGGCGGTGACCAGGATGGTGTGCGGCTTGCCGTCCGCGGTTGTCTCAGTGATCAGGAAGCCTGTGCCGACGGTGCGCGTCCCGTCCCCGAGCGGCTGCTCGAGTTGGACGGTCGCCTGCATCATCTGTGCGGACAGGTCCATCATCATGGGAAGCTATCCCCGAAACCTTTAAGATGCCCTTCGCGTCTGCGTGCGCGATCTCGATGGTCCGCACTGAATCAGAAGCCGGCCGCGCCGCCAAGGCGCCACGGCGTCGCGGCCTGACCTTATGCGGAAGGCGCCTTGCGCTTGAGCGTCGACGCTTGGCGCCGCATCTAGCAGGGCATGAGCACGCCCGCGCCGCCTAAGGCACCGAAGATTCCCAAGCGCATCGAACAACTGGGCCGCGTCCGGGTCGACGACTACGCCTGGATGAAGGACGACAACTGGCAGCAGGTGCTGCGCGACCCCAAGACCCTGCGCGCCGACATTCGCGAGGCGCTGGAGGCCGAGAACGCCTACACCGAGGCCCTGCTGACCCCGACCGAAGCCCTGCAGGCCCGGATGTTCGGCGAGATGAAGGGCCGGATCAAGGAGGACGACAGCTCCGTCCCCTCGCCCGACGGCGCCTGGGACTACTACGTCCGCTATGAGCTGGGCGCGCAGCATCCGATCCATGCGCGGCGCCCTCGTAGCGACGGCGATGGCGAGCAGATGCTGCTGGACGAGGAGGCCCTCTCCAAGGACAAGCCGTTCTTCCAGGTGGGCGCCGCCAGCCACAGCCCCGACCACGCCCTCTACGCCTGGGCCGCCGACGAGCAGGGCTCGGAATACTACACGATCCGGGTCACCGACCTGGCCACGGGCGAGGCGCTTGGAGTGGCCGCCGAGAGCGCCTACGGGTCCCTGGTCTTCTCGCCGGACAGCCAGTGGCTGTTCTGGATCTGGCGCGACGAGAACGCGCGGCCCGCCAAGGTCTTCCGCCGCCCGGCCCGCGGCGGCCCCGACGTGCTGGTCTATGAGGAAGCCGACGACGGCATGTTCCTGGGCCTCGGCGTCACATCTGACGACAGCCACATCCTGATCGGCGTCGGCAACCAGGAGACCACCGAGTCCTGGCTGATCCCCGCCTCGGACCCGACCGCCCAGCCGGTGGTGATCGAGCCGCGCCAGGTGGGCGTGAAGTACACCCTCGACCACTGGACCGACCGTTGGGTGATCCACACCAACGCCGACGGCGCCATCGATTTCAAGCTCGCGACCAGTACGGCTGAGGTCCCCGCCAAGGCGACCTGGGGCGACTGGATCGCCCACCAGCGCGGCCGCTACATCACCGGCTTCGCCGCCTACGAAGGCCATCTGGTCCGCGCCGAGCGGGTGGACGCGCTGGACCGCCTCGTGGTGACCGCGCGCAACGGCGAAGAGCACGAGGTCGCCTTCGAGGAAGAGGCCTACGCGCTGCACCTCGAGGACGGCTACGAATACGAAACCACCACGACCCGCTTCGTCTACCAGTCGCCGACCACGCCGCGGCAGACCTACGACTATGACCTGGCGACCCGCGAGCGGACGCTGCGCAAGACCCAGGAGATTCCCTCCGGTCACGATCCGAGCCGCTATGTGGCGCGCCGCCTTTACGCCACGGCGCCCGACGGCGAGCAGGTCCCGATTACCGTCCTGATGCTGAAGGACACTCCGCTCGACGGCTCCGCGCCGCTCCTGCTCTACGGCTACGGTTCCTACGGCATAGCCCTCGACGCCGGCTTCTCGATCCGCAACCTGAGCCTGGTCGACCGCGGCTGGATCTGGGCCAACGCCCACGTCCGGGGCGGGTCCGACAAGGGCTGGGGCTGGTTCCTGGACGGCCGCAAGGAGAAGAAGCCCAACACCTTTTCCGACTTCATCGCCTGCGCCGAACATCTGATCGGCGCCGGCTACGCGACCGAGGGCAGAATAGCGGCCTACGGCGGCTCGGCCGGCGGCATGCTTATGGGGGCGATCGCCAACCTGCGGCCCGGGCTCTGGGGGGCGATCATCGCCGCGGTGCCCTTCGTCGACGTACTCAACACCATGAGCGACACGACGCTTCCGCTCACCCCGCCGGAGTGGCCCGAGTGGGGCAATCCGCTGGAGGACGCCGCCGCCTACGACCTGATCACCTCCTACAGCCCCTACGACCAGGTGAGCGCCCAGGCCTATCCGCCCGTGCTGGCCACCGGCGGCCTCTCCGACCCGCGTGTCACCTACTGGGAGCCGCAGAAGTGGATCGCCAAGCTGCGCGAGTTTTCGGCGGGCGACGCACCGATGATGCTCAGGATCAACATGGAGGCCGGCCACGGCGGCGCCTCGGGCCGGTTCGACTTCCTCAAGGAGATCGCGCTGGACTACGCCTTCGCCGTCTGGGCGCTGGAGAAGGGCTGGGAGAAGGCATGATCGTCCGCGACGCGACGGAGGCCGACGCCGAGGCCCTGGCCGCCATCTATGGCGACGCTGTGCTGCACGGCTTCGGGACCTTCGAAGAGGACCCGCCGTCAGCCGCCGACATGGACACCCGGCGCCGCGCCGTGCAGGCCCAGGGCATGCCCTATCTGGTCGCCGAGCTGGACGGCCAGGTCCTGGGTTTCGCCTACGCCGGTCCGTTCCGCCCGCGCGCCGCCTACCGCTACACCCTGGAAGACAGCGTCTATGTCTCCCCAGACGCCAAGGGCAAAGGCGTTGGCCGAGCCGTGCTGTCGGCGGTGATCGCGGCCTGCGAGAAGCTGGGCATTCGCCAGCTGATGGCGGTGATCGGCGACAGCGGCAATTCCGGCTCCGTCGGCCTGCATCGGTCCCTGGGCTTCGAGCAGACCGGCGTGGGCAAGAGCGTCGGCTTCAAGCATGGCCGCTGGGTCGACATCGTCCACATGCAGAAGCCGCTTAACGGCGGCGACAGTCTGCCGCCTGAAGGCGGCGGCGTGACCCTGACCGGCCACTGAGGCGCGTCACCGCGCCTACATCGCGGTCCGCAAGGTCAGCAACTCGGGGAAAAGCTTCCGGTCCAGCGCCTTGACCAGGTAGGACACGCCCTCCGAGCCGCCGGTCCCGCGCTTGAAGCCGATGATGCGCTCCACCGTCTTCATGTGCGTGAACCGCCACTGCTGCAGGCGATATTCGAGGTCGACCAGCTTCTCGCCAAGCTCGTAGAGGTCCCAGTACGCCTCCGTCCGGCGATAGATCTCGAGCCAAGCCGCCTCGACCGCGGCGCTGGGAACATAGGGCTCACGCCAGTCGCGCTCGAGGTGATCGGCGGGAATGTCGAAGCCGCGCCGGGCCAGCAGGCGCAAGGCTTCGTCATAAAGACTTGGCGTCCCCAAGAGCACCTCAAGCTCGGCGCGGCGCGCGGGCGCGGCGTCATGCACATCCAGCATCCGCGCGTCCTTGGCGCCCAGCAGGAACTCCAGCTGACGGTACTGGAACGACTGGAACCCCGAACTCGCGCCCAGGCTCTCGCGGAAGTTGGCGTAGTCGAAGGGGGTCATGGTGGCCAGGATTTCCCAGGCCTGGATCATGTGCGCCTGGATGCGGGCGACACGCGAGAGAGTCTTGAAGGCCGAGCGCAGATCGTCGGCGCGGATGCGCTCCGCGGCGCTGCGGATTTCATGGATCGAAAGTTTCAGCCACAGCTCGGTCGCCTGATGGATGACGATGAACAGCAGCTCGTCGTGCTCCTCAGTCGCCGCGGTCTGGGCGCTGAGCAGGGTCTCCAGCTGCAGATAGTCGCCGTAATCCATCGCCTGCCCTCACGTCTGCGCGCGCCCGGCATGGACGCCGCGCCGCGCACAGCCTCGCACGGCGGATGTTCGGAAGGGAGATTGGCTGGGGAACTAGGATTTAGCCCTGCAGAAGAATTCCTCAACAAATCAAGACACTTGAGAATCGGGTCGCCGGACTTAGCAGCACGATTTAGTAGCAAGACCGGGTTAGCCGCAAGTCGCAGATGGCGTGTGTTGGCATCGGCCCCTCGGCGCCACGTCCAGCAACATGAGGTCTGACGTGACTCGTCCCGAGCCGCCTCTTGGCGTGGAGCCATGTTGCTCCTAGTTCCGACTTAGGGAGCTTCGGCAGAGATTCGGGATGACGACGTTGACACGCGAGGCGCTGTACACACTGGTCTGGGCCGAGCCGGTGCGGAAGGTGGCTGCAAAACTCGGTATGTCCGATGTCGCGTTCAAGAAGTACTGCGTGCGCGGCGGCGTGCCGGTGCCCGAGAGGGGCTACTGGGCTAAGCTGGCGGCAGGCAAGCGCGTCACGCAGATCCCGTTGCCCCATCGAGATCCCGGTCCACTGAATCGAGGGAGGATCAGCCCAGTTCGTGCTACCCAAGCTTGACCATGGTGGGCGGGGCAGAGCGGCGTGGACATTCATAGGCCAAAGGCGGCGCACTCGGTCCGCGAGTTCCTGATCGAGATCGGCACCATCATTTGCGGTATCCTGATCGCGCTGGGACTGGAGCAGACGATCGAGCTCCTTCATTGGCGCCATGTGGTCGGGGAGGAACGCGAGGCGCTGAAGGACGAGCTTGGTCAACTTCGCGCCGCCATGCTGGGCCGCATGGAGCTTGAGCCCTGCTTCGCCGCGCGCCTGGCGGAGGTGAACGAACTGATCCGACGACACGACGCCGGAGCGCCGCTTGGTCAGCTCGGACGCGTCGGCCGGGCGCTGAACCCTAACACCAACAAGCCGCTCTGGGAGCTGGGTGTTGCTGATCAGTCGCTCGCGCACATGACGCTGAAGGAGAAGCGGCGTTTCATCGAGGCCTACAACTGGGTCGACGTCTATCGAGTGAACACAACCCACGAATCTGAGGCTTGGCGATCACTTCAAGTGCTGAATCACGCAGCCGTACTCTCGCCCGCGGACTGGTCGCAGGTGCGCAAGGACTACGAAGAGGCGTCCAGCGTACATTGGATCATTGCGAGCAGCTTCCCGACCTGGATGGCCCCGATCAAGGCGCTCGCCACCGAAGCGCCGTCCAGGAACCTCCGCCAATACGAACCGGTGAAGGCCTTCTGCACCCCGATGTTAGCGACGAAATAGAGTTAGGGCTGCATGGACATCCACAAACCAAAGGTGGCGCATAGCTGGCGCGAGTTCCCCAACTCAATGTCTGGCAACCCCCCGATCCGGATTTTCGCGATGTCCGCTTTTGGGCATTGGGCCAAAGACCGCCCCCCCGATCCGGACGTTCGCTTGGTCCGCTTTCGGGAAGTGAGGCGATGACCGCTTTCGACATAGCGGACCTTGGACATTGCTTGCCGCGCGTAGCGGTCGCGCTCAGTTCGCGCGTCCGAATGTCGCGCAGATCGTAGGGACCGATTGGCCGACACAGAAGTCCGGGCTGTGGCCCGATCTGCGCCAATAGTCGATAAGTCCAAGCCGGTCCGCGAGCGTTGCAAACTCGGGCGTTCGCCGGGCGCTGGCAAAGGACGGCTCGAACAATATCGACAGTTCAATCGGGTTTCGCCCGATGAGCCGCGCCGCGGCGGCGACGGCGTCACGATCCAACCCCGCCATCGCGAGCGCCACCACCGCGGCTCGGCTGGTCGCCCCAGGCTCCGGGAGTCTCAGGAACCCCGCCCCCGCGCGTCGTATGTCCGGGGTCGTGCCTGCCGCCAGGGCGGCGATCAGCGATAATTCAGCGGACTTCGCCGGCCCGTCCGCCATCCGCGCGGCCATGGCCTGCGCTAGCGTCCAGTCGCGCGACCACAGGCCGAGAAATAGCCTCGACTGGTCCAACGTCCCCGGCTCGGGCAGGAACCCGGCGACGGCGGCGAGCTTGGTCTTGGCCGCGGCGAAATCGCCGGCGGCGGCAGCGGCTTCGCCCGCGCGGCGCAGCCACGGGATGTTCTTGGGTTCCTGTTCGCTCGCCCGCGTCCCAAAACTTTGAGCCTCGGCATTTCGACCAACCGCCGAGAGGAAGTTCGAGTAGTCGCCGAACTCGCAAGCGCAATCACTCGGCCGCCCGGCCAGCGCCTGCTTGAGGAGCGCCTCGCGGCCGACGAAGTCGAAGGGCGGCCGTAGTCTCGCAAGCGCGAGGGGAATGTGGGGCTCGGATGGATCGATCGCCTTCGCCACCGAGACCAGCCCCAGGCCCTCGGCGCGCGCCGCCTCGGCGTTAGCTCCGCCGACCGCGGCCTGATCGCCCAGCATCTCGGCGAGCCGCGCCCGAAAATAGGCGGACCTCGGCAGGGCGGCAGCGGCATCCCGGAACCGCGACATCCGCGTCGCCAGGGACGTGGTCTTGTCGTGCCAGGTGACGCAGGCGGCGGAGAGCGCCGGGAGCGCAGACTCGCGATAGCCGCCCGTCAGCTCCTTGTCGGTCACCGCAAGCAGGATGCAGTCCGCGGTGCGGCCGATACGCAGGCCCAAAGAGCGTGTCAGCATCGGCTCCGCCACGTCGCGGTCGAGCCGCAGCTCCGCGACCGCGTTGTCGCTCCCGGGCTTCAGAAGTTCGGCGAAAACGTGCAGCCGCGCGCCGCGCTCGGCCGGCGCCACCGTTCCCCGCACACGCCATGTCTTGGGATGGTCCAGTCGGCGTGGCGCTGTCGCGGCGACAGAGAAGAAGCGGTCGTTGGCCAGGAAATCGACGACTTCAGCCCGAAGCTCCGCTGGCAAGCCGGGCGTGAGGCCAGGGCCGGTCGGAGTGAAGGTCTCGACCTCGACCACCTGCCGGGCGGTTGGGAAGAGCCCGAGCCGATCGCGGAACACCCAACTGCCTGCCGCGACCACAACGAGAAGCAGCAGCCCGGCGAGTGCGAACCGCCACAGCCGGCGGCGCTGATTGACGAGCGGGTCGGCGGTCGCGGACGCCCCGCCCGCCGACATATCCGTTTGCGCTGTTAGCCCGACCGGGGTCGCTGTCGCCCCGATCAGTCTGTAGCCAACCCGCGGAATGGTCTCGATGGCGAACGCCCCGCCTGTTTCTGCCGCCAACTGGCGCAGCAGGCTGACGATCCGATCCAGCGCCGCCGCGCCGACCACAACCCCGCCCCAGCACAGCGCGTTCAACCGTTCGCGAGAGAGCGTGGCGCCCTGCGCTTGGGAAAGCGCCACCAGAACCTGCATGACCCGCGCCTGCACCCGCCGCTCGGCGCCGTCAGCCCCGGTCAGCGACAGGTTCGGCGGATCGACGCGCAGCCCGCCGAGCCGAAACGGCGCGATGTCCGCCAAGACGATCCCGCCGTCGTCCACGCCCAAGCTCACCACCGAACCCTATTGTCGCTCAACGGTATAGTCCGCCCCGCGCTCCGCTTACGACGACAAATCAGCGGCGGATCAGAAACAGATCAGGTCGGGCGTATCGATCGGCGGCAAGCTCTGGGGCACGCTGCGGGGTGAGATTCGCTGAAACGCGAAGGCGATGTCCAACAGCTCTGGGACCCTGAGCACGTGTGGGCCTAGCAACATTAGGCGCGCTGGGAGGCTTGGCCCGGTGAAACATTGAGGGAGGCCATAAACGTGCTGGGGTGGAAATGGGTACGAAACGCTTTTGCGGGATTGGCGGGCGCTCTCATCTGCGGAGCAGCGGCGCAAGCCGCAACGATCACTGAAACGGTGTCATTTACCGCCGAGGGTTTCGGACCTGGCGCACCGGTTGACCCGCTGAGCGGATCGTTCACCTTCACCATCGACCCAACACAGGAATATATCAACGCAGGCGGCGTAACCACCAATTACCTAAATATAGATGTTCCCAGCCCCGTGGAATTTATCTACTTCCCGAATCTTGACTTACAAATCGCGTCTTTCGAGATCAACACCCAGTCTTTTTCGGATAGCGCTGGTTATGGTTTCGTCGTCGACTTCACACAGTCCAGCAATGCGTTCTTCAGCGGCAATGGAACTAGCGACAATGTTGTTGGTAACGTCGGTATTGCGGACTACCGATATATGTTTGGTGTGACGGATTTCTTCAGCCCAAACGTCACCTACACTGTAACCTCCGCCGGTGTCCCCGAGCCTGCAACCTGGGTAGTGATGCTGGCGGGCCTTGGCGGCGTCGGCTCGCTGCTTCGCCACTTGCGTCGCCGCGCTGGCCTAGCATAAATCGCATTCGTCCTCAGCCAGGCGGCAAGCGCCGCGGGTTAACCGCGGCCCTGACGAGAATTCTGGGGACCTAGCCATCGCGACGGACCCCCAATTCAGTCACTCCGGAGCGGCCGGGAGGGGGGCGGTGCCTTCGTTCAGTATGTCGAGGTACGCGCGGTAGCCGTAAACGCGTCCTCGTTGGCGCCCCGTCACCTCATCGACGATACCGAGGCGCTGCAGGTCGGCCAGGGCCGCATTGATAGTGGGCGCCGTCAGGCCCGTGCGGCCGACCAACGCCTTGGAGGTCGCGAACGGGTTCTCCTGCAAAAGTTCATGGACGCGCAGCGCCGAACCCGCCCGTTCGCTCTCGGCGGTGATCAGCTCCCGATCGCGCTTAAAGAGCTCGACGATCTGCGTCGCCGCCTCGAAGGCCTGGTTTGCGGTCTCGGCGACCCCATCCAGAAAGAACTCGAGCCAAGCTTCCCAAGCTCCGCGCTCCCGCACTTCCTGCAGCAGGCGATAGTAGTCTGCTCGGTGGGTCTTCAGGTACAGGCTGAGGTATAGCAACGGCTTGCGCAGCACATCGTTGACACAGAGGTAGAGCGTCATCAAGAGGCGGCCGATCCGACCATTCCCATCCAGGAACGGGTGGATGCTCTCGAACTGCACGTGAATTAGGCCAGCCTTGATGAGCGGCGGGAGGCGCGACTCCGTTTCGTGCAGAAACCGCTCGAAGAGATCGAGACAGGCGTCGAGCTCAATCACCGGCGGCGGCACGTACATGGCGTTGCGTGGCCGAGTGCCGCCGATCCAGTTCTGGGAGCGCCGGAACTCGCCGGGATTCTTCGTCTCACCCCGGCCGCTTTTCATCAGCCGCGCGTGCATTTCACGGATCAGCCGTAGCGATAGCGGAAGCTCGTCCAATCGCTCCAAGCCGTACATCATCGCATCGACGTAGTTCGACACCTCTCGGATGTCGTCGATCGGCTGGCCGGACTGAGCTTCCGTTTCAAAGCGCAGAAGGTCGGAGAGCGTCGATTGAGTGCCCTCAATCTGCGAAGAAAGGACAGCTTCCTTGCGGACGTACATGTAGAGGAACAAATCCTGGCGCGGCAGGAGCATGGTGACTCCGTCCAATCGGCCAAGGGCCCGCTCCGCGGCGATCAGCTTCGGCAGGAGATCCAAAACATCGACGGGCGGCGTCGGCGGGAGCGCCGGCGGCACGAAGGCTTTCACCGTCTCGCCTGCGGTGATCGTATCGACGAAGCGACCGAACCGGCTGACAGAAGTATGTGACTCGCTCATGCGCCCAAGGTGGCGATGCAGGCTTATTAAAGCAATATCTAGAATTATTTAATAACTTAACGAGTACCGAAAGCTGGCTTTAGTTAGGGGCTCGGCGAGCGTCTTCTGGTGAGGCCATCGGCGTAAGCGCCCATGCTCCCTGCTCTCGGCATGCGCATTCGCACCGGAGGAGAGACGCTCCACCAAGGGAACTGTGGCGTCTACCAACGGTCGCCTCGGTCGGTTAATAAACAAATCTACGGTCTAGTTTAACAGTGACATTGCTATCGAAAGTGGCTTTTAATTAGAGGCGCTCTGCCAGAGCGCCATGACGACGTGGTCCTCCGCGCCAAGTTTAGCTTCGACGGGCTATTCGGGCATGAATGAGTTTCGACCGTTTCAGAAGCCAAGCTGTCGTCCAAAACGTAGGGCGTAGGTCTACGAGTTGCGGAGGCCTTCCCAATTCGGGAGACTTCAATCTCGCCAAAGGCGGCCCTGAGCGGGTTGCGGCTGGCCGACCTCATCAAGCTGCCGTGAGCTTCTGTCGGACAGCACGCCTTCGTCTGGCAGACCGGCAAGAGCCGGGGCCGGCGCCCGGTGGTGATCCCGATCTACCCGGCCTTGGCAGAGCTCATCGGCGAAATCCCCCGTGGGGCCAGCCTCACTATCCTCAACTCCGCCCGTCGGCGCCCCTGGAGCGAAGCTGGGCTTGAGAGCGCATTCCGGCGCGCGAAGGTCGACGCTGGCGAGGCCGCGGCAGTGGCCGCCGGGGACAGCAACGCCGTGAGCGGGATCCGCCAACTCCGCTTCCACGATCTGCGCGGCACGGCGGCCACCAACTTCGTCCGGGCAGGCCTCGACCTGCACGACGTCGCGACGGTTCTCGGCTGGTCAAAGGCCAAGGTCGAACAGATCGCCGCCCGATACGTGACGGCCGAGGAAATCGGTCTGGCGATGGTGGAAAAGCTGCGGCGGAACAGGCCGGAAATGGAATCGGTAAACCGGGCTGTAAACCGCTAAGCGCGGCCACCTTTTGTTCGGGCGGATTATCTAATGAAATGGATTGGCTGGGGAACTAGGACTCGAACCTAGAATGACGGTACCAAAAACCGCAGTGTTACCATTACACCATTCCCCAGCAGGAATGGCCGGAGGGGTCCCCCTCGCGGAGGCGGTGAGATAGCGCAGGAGACCCTGCGATGCAACGTCTCGCGCACCCCTGGCAAAGCCGTCGCCGCGCCGCCTTGCGGGCCTCTAACCCCTCCTCTATAAGGCGCCCTCCAAATCGGAGTGTGGCTCAGTCTGGTAGAGCACCGCGTTCGGGACGCGGGGGTCGCAGGTTCAAATCCTGCCACTCCGACCAATCCTCCCGCCGCCAGCGTCGAAGGTTCGGGAGGCCGGGGGTCTCCGACCCTCCGAAGTTCCTCCCGAGTCGAACGTTCTGACGCCCGATGGCGCGCAACGCGACGGGCCCCGAAGCTCGCGCCTCGAGGCCCGCTCAGTTGAAGCGTGTGGACGCGGTTACTTCGCCGCACCCTGGGCCGCCTGTTCGATCAGGCGTGCGACGACCTGCGGGTTCGACACATAGATCGCATGGCTGCCAGCGGTTTCGACAGCCGTCGCGCCGGCCCGGCCCGCCATCTGTCGCTGCGCGGGCGCGGGGATCATCCGGTCGTCCGCGGTGACCAGGTACCAGCTCGGCCGCGACTTCCACGCGGGCGTGGTCACCTGGCCCTCGAGGGCGGCCACGCCCCACGGGACCTGCGAGCTGGCCATGAACGCCGCCTGCGCCGGCTTCACATCGGCGGCGAACGAGGCGGCGAACTTCTCCCGGTCGAGGAACAGGAAACCGTCCTGGGGCGGGAGGATCGGCGGCACGGAGGCGCCGGGCGGCGGATTGGCGATCAGGCTGTTCACCGACTCGCCCTTATCCGGCGCGAAGGCGGCGATGTAGACGAGGCCCTTCACCTTCGCGTCGTTGCCCGACTCGGTGATCACCACGCCGCCGTAGGAATGGCCAACCAGGATGACCGGGCCGTCCTGGGCGGCGATGGCGCGGCGGGTGACGGCGACGTCGTCGGCCAGCGAGGTGGTCGGGTTCTGGACGACGGTGACCTTGTAGCCGTCCTTCGAAAGGACGTTGTAGACGCCTTCCCAGCCCGAGCCGTCCACGAAGCCGCCGTGCACCAGGACGACGTTCCTGATGGCCGGCGCGGCCTGGGCGGCAGTCCCGGCCATCAGAGCCGCGGCGGAGGCGACAGAGGCAATGATCTTCTTCGACATGTTCGTTCTCCTTGTTGATCTGCGATAATGATTATCGCGATAACTACTGGCTAGTCCGGCCAAAATAGCTTGTCCAGAAGTTTTTTATCGCGATAATGATTTTTGCCGTCACGAACTCAGGAGCGATCGTGGATTACGAGTTTCCCCTCCCCTTGGACCGCCAGCTGGGGTTCGGGCTGTACAGCGCCTTCATGGCGGTCAGCCGCGTCTACAAGCCCTGGCTGGACCAGCTGGGCCTGACCTATCCGCAGTACCTGGTCATGTGCGTGCTGTGGGAGGACGACGACCAGACCATTGGCGGGATCGCGGCCCGCCTGGACCTCGAGCCCAGCACGATCACGCCCTTGATGAAGCGCCTCGAACAGGCCGGGCATGTGGTCCGGAAGCGGAATCCTTCGGACGAGCGGCAGGTGAGGGTTCAGCTGACCGACCAGGGCCGCGCCGTCCGGCCGCAGACCAGGACGCTGGCCGACGCCCTCTACGACAGGTCAGGAATGAGCGTCGAGGCGGTCGCCGACCTCAACACGAGGGTCAAGGCGCTGCGGGACGCCTTCCGCACCTAGGATCCGAGACCGCCCTGGAGGGCGCCGCAACCTAGTCGGTCCGGAGACCGCGCAGCAGCGCGCCATAGTCCCCTAGCGGCGTGTGGGGCGCGCCATCCAGCTTGCCGCCCTCGTCGTAGCGCCTCAGCCGCACGGCGTCGGCGAAATGTGCGACGGCCTCGAACCGCCGCGCCTGGCGCTCAGAGAACGGTCCGCCCTGCAGTTTCAACGTCTGGCGCGAGGCCGCGCTCAGCGCCGACTCGTAGCCGGCCTCGGTGGCGCAGAGGTAACGCTTTGCCGCCACGTGCAGGGCGATCGGCTGGGTCACTGCGGGTCCGAACAGGCCGCGCAACGCTGCGGCTCCGTGGACCTCGTGCCGGTCGTCGGTCTCCAGGGCCTGGGCCTCATCGGCCTCCAGGAGGTGGCCGAGATCGTGCAGCAGGGCCGCGGCGACCAGGCTGTCGCCCGCGCCGTCCGCCGCCGCCAGCTGTGCGCATTGCAGGGCATGGTCGAGCTGTGAGACGCCCTCGCCATAATGGCGCGCGCCGCGGCGCTCGTAGAGCTCAAGGATTCCCTCGACCGTCGTCGGGTCCATACCGGTCTCCACAGCCAACCCTGGCGCGCCTCGAATATGGCGCGCCGCCTTGCGCAGGAATGTCCAGGCTGAAAATCCGCAATGCAAGGCTGCGGATTGCAAGATCTCAACAGTCTTCGCGGCGATATGGTCCGTATACGGATTGTCCGGACGAAGACAAATCAAATAGGCCGCGAAAATCTATTCATGGATCTGAAATTCAACCGTCACCGAAGCTTCACCGGGCCCTCCTAGCGTCCCCGTTCTGAGCGCGGCGAGGGATACGTCGCGGCTTTCTGTTTGGCGTGACCGTTTCGGCGTGTGCGGAGGGCTGTGTGGCTCCCCGTTCGCATGCCTTGCCGGCCGCTGGGGTAGCTTTCGGGGGAGAAATCATGAAGGCCAGATACGTCGTTTCCTGTTGCGTGGCCGCGATCCTGAGCGGGAGCGCGTCCGCCGCCATGGCCGCGGACGCCGCCGACGCCGCCGCGGCCGCGGCGAGCTCGCCGTCGTCCGCAGCGGTCGAGGAAGTGATCGTCACCGCGCAGCGGCGCGACGAGTCGGCCGAGACCGTACCGATGACCATCCAGGCGTTTTCCGGCGCGGCCCTGTCGGCGCGGAACATCACCACCTTCGACGAGTTGCTCAGGATCACCCCGAACATCGAGTTCGCGAACAACGGCCCGGGTCAGGGCAACATCTTCATGCGCGGGCTGAGCGCGGGCTTCGCCGGCGGCCAGTCGAGCGCGACGGTGGGCAACTTCCCGAACGTGGCGGTGTACCTGGACGACCAGTCCATGCAGTTCCCCGGGCGCAACGTCGACCTCTTCATGGCCGATATGGACCGCGTGGAAGTCCTGGAGGGTCCGCAAGGCACCCTGTTCGGCGGCGGCGCCGAAGCCGGCGCAGTGCGCTACATCACCGCCAAGCCGAAGATGAACACCTATTCGGGCAGCGTCGACGCGAGCTACGGCGTCCAGAGCCACGGCGACCCGAGCACGAGCTTCGTCGCCATGCTCAACATCCCGGTGCTCACCGACAGGCTGGCCGTACGCGCGGTGATCTACAGCGATCACCAGGGTGGCTACATCGACAACGTCCCCTCGACCTTCACCCGCTCGAACAACGACAACAACGTCTACTTCGGCATCAAGCCCACCAACGGCATCTGCCCCAATGGCTTGCCGGCCGGCAAGCAGACCGGCGGTTGCACGATTCCGAACGCCGCCCAGGCGAACAACTTCTCTCTGGCCGAGAAGAATTTTAATCCGGTCAGCCATGACGGCGCGCGCCTGTCGGCGCTCTACGACATCAACAACGACTGGGACGTCCTGATCACGGAAAGCTTCCAGAACATGGACGCCGAGGGCCTGTCGAGCACGCTCCCGGTCGGCTCCGACTTCCAGCCGCTGCAGCCGCTGCAGACCACGGTCTTCACGCCCACCTACGACAAGGACCGCTTCATCAATTCAGCCTGGACGGTGAACGGCAAGGTTGGCGACCTGAAGCTGATCTACACGGGCGGCTACATGACCCGTCACATCAACCAGCAGATGGACTACACGAACTATTCCCGCACGCTTTATGGGCAATATTACGAGTGCACTGGCGGCACGGCGGGTCTGATCGCCAAGGGGACGCCGCTGACCTGCAACTCGCCGGTCACCAGCTGGCACGACCAGGTGCGCAATACGCACATGAGCCACGAAATCCGCCTGAGCACGCCCGACAACTGGCGCCTGCGCGCCGTGGGCGGCATCTTCTTCGAGCAGTTCCGCATCAACGACACCATGGACTTCAACTACAAGACCATCCCCGCCTGCCGCGAGGGCGACAACCTGGCCATCGCGCTCGCCGGCGGCGCGCCCTGCCTGGGCAATGACGAGCCCTTCCCGGGATCGACGACCAACGAGCCGGGTCCTCGCCCCGACAACACCGGCTTCGGCGAGGAAGTGCAGCGCGGCTACGACCAGACGGCGCTGTTCGGATCGGTCGACTACGACATCATCCCTGAGGTCCTGACCGTCACCGCCGGCACGCGGTATTACGACTACACCGAGAGCGAGACGGGGTCGGTCTACTCGACCAATGCGGCCTGCCTGGATGTGCTCACCTGCGGGCACAACACCAACATCAACGCCGAGAACCTCCACGCCAAATACACCGGCTTCAAGAGCCATTTCGGCCTCACCTGGAAGCCGATGGAAAACACCCTGCTGTACTACACCTTCTCGCAGGGCTTCCGGCCGGGCGGCTTCAGCCGCTCCGCACGGGACAAGGCCCCGGACGAAAACGGCATCCCGCAATACAAGACGCCGTTGGCCTATACGCCCGACACCCTGACCAACAACGAGATCGGCTTGAAGAAGGAGTTCTTCGACCGCCGGCTGCAGGTAAATCTGTCCGCCTATTACATGCAGTGGGACAATGTGCAGATCGCGCTCTACCAGCCCTGCTGCCTCGGCAACACGACCTTCCTGGTCAACGGACCGAGCTATGTGATCAAGGGTCTCGAGGCCCAGTTCACCGCGCGGGTCACCGACCAGTTCACCCTGGACGGCTCGGCGACCTACAACGACAACACCCAGTCCAATTCGCCCTGTCTGACGGACAACGAGCCGAACTCCCCGAACCTTGGCCACTGCATCACCGAGATCAAGGGACAGCCGTTCGTGAACCCGTTCGGCGTGCAGGGCGGCGTGTCGGCCTACTCGCCCAAGTTCCAGGGCAACCTGCACGGGCGCTATGACTGGGATATCGCCAGCTTCAAGGCCTTCGCCTCGGCCGACGTCAGCTATGTGGGCAAGATGTTCACCCAGCCGGCCAACTACACGCCCGGCGACTCCCCCAGCGAGACCCCGATCCCGGACACGACCTATCTGCGCTACGAGCTGCCGGCCTACACCACCTTCGGCGCGGCCATCGGCGTCAGCAAGGACAGCTGGAAACTGCAGCTCGTGGGCCAGAACCTCGGCGACTCCCACGCCTCGACTTTCACCAGCACCGCCCAGTTCATCAAGTCGGAGGTGCCGCTGCGTCCGAGGCAGGTCAGCATCCGGATCAGCGAAGCCTTCTAGAGGCTGACTTTCACCAGCTCGAGTGGGAGAAGGGGGCGGCTGCATGCGGCCGCCCCGCCCCGTCTTGGATTTCATGCCCATCCACGCTGACCTTCCGCAGGCCTCCGCCGTCGAGCAGGAGGTTATCCGACTGCGGCGGCTGCAGCAGGACGGCGGCCATGAGGACGCGTTGACGGGCGCTGAAGGTCTGCTCGCGGCCTGGCCTGAAAACCGCGACCTGCTGCTGATCGCGGCGACCAGCCTGCGCCACCTGCGCCGCGTCGCCGACGCCATGGCGATACTGCAGCGACTTGAGCGCCTGCAGCCCGCCTTCAGCCGGCTGCATCAGGAACGCGGCCTCTGCTACGTGCAGCTGAAGGATGCGCCGAACGCGATCGACGCCCTGCTGTTGGCTGTGAACATCAATCCTGCCCTGCCCGCCAGCTGGAGCATGCTGCAGCGGCTCTACGGCATGGTGGGAGACGCGGCCAACGTCGCGACCGCGGCCGACCATGTGGCGACGCTCAAGAACCTGCCGTCGGACGTGGTCGCCGCCACCAGCCTCTTCTCGGACGGGGAGCTGGCGGCGGCCGAGCAGATCATCCGCGCGTTCCTGTTGCGGGACGGCGACCACCCGGACGCCATGCGGCTCCTGGCCCGCATCGCGCTCGCCCATGACGTCCTGGATGAGGCGGAGATCCTGCTGGCGGCGGTCCTGGACCTCGCGCCGGCGTACAGGGCGGCGCGCTACAACTACGCCGAGACCCTGATCAAGCGGCAGAAGCATGCCGAGGCGACCGATCAGGTCGCGCTGCTCCTGGAGTCGGAGCCTTCGAATGCTGACTACCTCACCCTCGCGGCGACGGCGGCCGTGGGCCTGGGCCAGCATGAGCGCGCGATCGCCATCTATCGCGACATGCTGCGCGATGCGCCCGGCTCGTGGGATGTGCCGCTCTGGCTGGGGCACGCGCTGAAAACCATCGGCCGCCTTTCGGAGGCGATCGAGTCCTATCGGGCGGCGTCGGCGGCGCGGCCCAATTTCGGGGACGCCTACTGGAGCCTTGCCAATCTCAAGATCTACCGGTTCAGCGACGACGAGATCGCCGGCATGCGCGACCAGGAAGCCTCGCCGACCACCGGCCTCGTGGATCGCTACCACCTCTGTTTCGCGCTGGGAAAAGCCTTCGAGGACCGCGGAGAGACGGCGCGGTCCTGGGAATACTATGAACGCGGCAACGCCCTGAAGCGCTCCGAGAGCCGCTACCGCCCCGAGGTCCTGGAGACCAACACCCGGGCCCAGATCGAGGTCTGCACGAAGGCGTTCTTCGAGGCCCGAACAGGCTGGGGCGCGCCGGCCCGCGACCCGATCTTCATCCTGGGGCTGCCGCGGTCGGGCTCGACCCTTCTGGAGCAGATCCTCGCCTCCCACTCTCAGGTCGAAGGCACCCAGGAGCTGTCGGACATCCAGCGCCTGGTGCTGGAACTCCAGGGCCGGGACCCGGACCGGGACAATCCGCGCTATCCCGCCGCGCTCGCCGACCTGAGCGCCAACGACGTCGCCGCCCTGGGCGGGCGCTACCTTGCGGACACCGCTGTCTATCGGACCGACCGGCCGGTCTTCATCGACAAGATGCCAAACAACTTCCGCCACATCGGCCTGATCCACCTGATGCTGCCGAACGCGCGGATCATCGATGCGCGGCGCGAGCCCATGGCCTGCTGCTTCTCGAACCTCAAGCAGCTGTTCGCCCAGGGGCAGGAGTTCACCTACAGCTTCGAGGACCTAGCCCGTTACTACCGCACCTATCTGGAGCTGATGGCGCACTGGGACGCGGCGCTGCCCGGCCGCGTGTTGCGGGTGCATCACGAGGATGTCGTGGACGACCTCGAGGGCAGTGTGCGGCGGATCCTCGACTATTGCGGCCTGCCCTTCGAGCAGCCTTGCGTCGAGTTCCACAAGACCCGGCGCAGCGTCCGCACCCCCAGCTCCGAGCAGGTGCGCCAGCCGATCTTCCGCGACGGCCTCGACCAGTGGAAGGCCTACGAGCCCTGGCTCGGCCCGTTGCGGGACACACTAGGCGAGGCGCAGGAGCGCTACCGCGGCTAGAGCACCCCCGGCAGGTCGGCGACGGTGTCGATCACCGCGTCCGCGCCGGCCGCCATCAACGATGCGCGGGCGGCGTCCAGCCGGCGTTCGCGCTCGGCGGCGTCCAGCGCCCGATAGGCCTCGAAGGACAGGCCGATGCTGTTGCCGGACGCGGCCACGCCCACGGTGAAGCAGCCGGCGGCCCGGCCCTCGGCGATCCCGGCCTCGGCGTCGTCCACCTTGACCACGCGGCTGAGCGGCCAGACGCCCAGCTCGGCGCAGGCCTTGTAGATCATCAGCGGCGCGGGCCGGCCCTGCGGCGTCTCCCCGGCGCAGACCAGATGGTCTGGCGCATAGCCCTGCTCAGCCGCGCGGGCCAGCACAGGGGCCATCATCTCGCGGGTATAGCCGGTGGACGAGGCGATCTTCAGGCCATGCGCCCGCAGGGTCCGCACGGTTTCCGCTGCGCCGGGGATCAGCTGCGACGCCACCGCGGCGGCGTCGCGCATCAGCGGCCCGAGATCGGCCATCAGCGCATCCACGTCGATCTCGGCGGGCGCGCGGCCCTGCGCCGCCATCCATTCGGCGGCCACCTCCGGGCGGGCCAGCAGGGCGCGGACGTGATCGGCCTTGGCGATGCCCATGTCGACCCGGGCTGCGGCCTCCGCCAAAGCGACGCCGCGCCGGCCGAAGGCCTCGACATAGGCCGCGATCGGCGCGCAGCAGCCGAAGTCGACCATGGTGCCCGCCCAGTCGAAGATCACCAGATCGTAGGCGCCTCTGTCCGTCATGCCGTCGTTCCTTCGCTCAAGAGATCGGCCACGATCTCCTCGCCCAGGGCAAACCCGGTCGAGGCACCGGCGCCGGTGGTGACCATGGCCAGGCGGACGCCGGGCGCCGGCGCGTCGATCAGCACTGTGCGGTCCTGCGCCGACGCATAGGTGCCCGTCCACCGCTCGATGACCGGCGAGGCCGGTCGGGCGAACACGTCGGCGAACTCCTCGAGGATCAGCTCGTCGACCGCCTGATGCGAGAAGGGATCGGGGGTCGGCGCATAGTGATGGCTGTCGCCCACCACCAAGCTGCCGTTGGCGCTCTGCACGACGATGAGATGGACCCCGTTGGCCAGGTGATCCGGCTGCTCGACGGCCAGGCGCACGCGCAGCGCCTCGGCTTCCGGAAGGGCCGCATAGCCGGCATAGCGGGCCAGGCCCAGGTCCGACATCACCCCCGCCGACAGTCGGAACCCCGGATCGGCCAGCCGCAGCATCTGCAGCTTGCAGCGGGTGACGCCCGCCGTCGCCACCCGTTCGGGGAACAGGCTGTAAAGGTCGTCGCCCGGGCAGACCGCCACTGCGCGCGCCTCGATGGCGCCCTTCGTGGTGACCACCCGGCCGGTCTCCACGGACAGCGCCGCCGCGCCCCACAGGAACGCCACCCCGTGACTCGCCGCCAGCCAGGCGGCCAGCCGCGGGATCGCCTGCCGCGATTCGACCCGCAGCTCGTGCGGGCTCCAGAGCGCCGCGAGCAGTTCGCCGCCGGCCAGGTGCGGGTGATCGCGCGCCACCTCGCCGGGGGCAAGCAACCGACACCCCTCGCCCATCTCGGTCTTCAGGAAGGCCTCCAGCACCGCGACGGCCTCGGCGCGGCGCGCCACCATGACGAGGCCCTGGTGAAGGATCGGGACGCCCGCCTGCGGCGCGACCTCGGCCCAGACGTCGCGGCTGCGCCGCGCGCGCTCCCACATCGCGCCGCGCTCCTGGCCGGTGACGGTGATGAAGCCGAAGTTGCGCACCGAAGCGCCATTCGCCTGGGCGTCGCGGTCGATCACCACCACGCGGCGGCCCCGCCGGGCGGCGGCCAGCGCGCAGGCCATGCCGACGATGCCGGCTCCCACCACTGCAAGATCGTACGGACCGCCGTCGGCCATGCTCATCCTCTAGGCGCGCGACTCGCGCTGGACCCAACAAACACCGCCAACGTGACAGGCCGATGGACCCGCCGTCACCAGAGCGTCATCAATCTCTCCAATGTTCGCCTGGACCGCGCAGATCCGCGCCAGACGTCATCGGGAGGCGCGACTTGGCCGGCCAGCTGCAAGACCGATTGGCGCGCGCCAATCCCATCCTGTTCACCGCCGTGGCCGGCGTTGCGGGATTCTGCGCCTACTTCTCGATGTACGCGTTCAGGAAGCCCTTCACCGCGGCCACCTTCGAGGCCGTGCCTGGCTGGCACTTCACGCTCGACTACAAGATCGCCCTCGTGCTCGCCCAGGTGGCCGGCTACGCGCTGTCCAAGCTGATCGGCATCAAGGTGGTCTCCGAGCTCAGCCCGGCCAGGCGCGGGATCGCCATCCTGCTGCTGATCGGGATCGCGTGGCTGGCGCTGGTGGCTTTCGCCCTCATTCCGGCGCCCTGGAACGTGGCGATGCTGTTCTTCAACGGCCTGCCGCTCGGGATGATCTGGGGCCTGGTGTTCGGCTACATGGAGGGCCGGCGCGTCTCCGAGGCGCTGGGCGCGATCCTCTGCGCCAGCTTCATCCTGTCCTCGGGCGTGGTGAAGTCGGTGGGCGCGTGGCTGATGCACTCAGCCCATGTGGGCGAGTTCTGGATGCCGGCGGCGGCCGGCGCGGCGTTCTTCCCGCTGCTGTTGGTCTCGGTCTGGCTGCTGGGCCAGCTGCCGCCGCCCAACGCCGCGGACGAGGCCCAGAGGGTCAAGCGCGCGCCGATGAGCGCTGCAGAGCGGGCGGCCTTCCTGGCCGTCTACTGGCCGGGCATCGCGCTCCTGACCGCCTCCTACGTCCTGCTTACCGCCTTCCGCGACTTCCGCGACAACTTCGCCGCCGAGGTCTGGACGGCGCTCGGCTATGGCCACGAGTCCGGGGTCTTCACCCAGAGCGAGCTGCCGGTGGCGGCGATCTCGCTGGTGGCCCTGGGCGCGGTGATGGTGGTGCGCGACAACCTGAAGGCCCTGATGGTGATCCACGCCATCGTGGTCGCGGGATTCCTGCTGCTGGGCGGCTGCGCGTGGGCGTTCGAGGCGCATCTGATCTCGCCGCTGGCCTTCATGATCGCCGCCGGCGCCGGGCTCTACATGGCCTACACCCCGTTCAACGCCATGCTGTTCGACCGGCTGGTGGCGTTCAGCGGCCGGGTGGCGACGGCCGGCTTCCTGATCTATGTGGCCGACGCGTCCGGCTACCTGGGCAGCGCCGCCCTGGTGGTCTGGCGCAACTTCGGCGCGGTGAAGATGGACTGGCTGCGCTTCTTCATCCTCAGCGCCTATGCCACCAGCGTGGTCGGGGCCGTGCTCTCCACCGCCGCCGCGGTCTATTTCCTGAGGCAGGGTCGCGCCAGACGGCCGAAGGAGCCGACCGGGCCGATGCAGGCCGCGTCCGTCCCGCCTGGCTGACGCTGTATGAGGTTCGCGCCCTGGAATCGCCCGTCGGCCCCGCCGAAGACGGACCACGAGGTGATGGTCGCCGTAGGTCCGAGGCCGTGCGCCGCTGAAATCGTGTGCGCGAAGCCGCGGCGCGACTTAGAAGGTCTGCGATGAAGCAATTCCTGATCACCGCCGCTGGGGTCTTCGCCGGCCTGCTGATCTTCCTGATCGGCGTGCCCTTCGTGCTGATCTCCATGGCCGCCGCCGCCGCGGGACCGTCGCCCACGCCGTCGAAGGCGGTGCTGGAGCTCGATCTTCGCGATCCGCTCACCGATCAGTCGCCGCAGAGCACGCTCGCCAACTTCGCCCGCCGCGGCCACTCGGCCATGTCGATCCTCGAAGGCCTGCGCCGGGCCGAGACGGACGACCGCATCAAGGCGGTGCTGGTGCGCTTGCCGGAAGGCGGCGTCGAGCCCGGTCTGGCCGACGAACTGCGCCTGGGCATCAAGCACTTCCGCACCTCCGGCAAGCCGGTGATCGCCCACAGCCAGGGGCTCTATCCGTCGGGCTTCGTGACCGCCAGCTACATGATCGGCGCCGCCGCCGACGAACTCTGGATGCAGCCCGGCGCCTCGTTCCAGGTGACCGGCCTCGCCAACGAGGACCTGTTCTTCAAGCGGCTGTTCGACAAGTACGATATCAAGCCGGACTACGAGCAGCGCTACGAGTACAAGAACGCGGTCAACGGCTACCTCTACGACGACTACACGCCGGCCCACCGGTCGGCGGAATTGAGCTGGCTGGGCTCGATCTACACGACCGACATCGCCGCCGCGGCGGGCGACCGCAAGCTCGACCCGGCGGTGCTGAAGACCGCGCTGGAGGCCGGGCCCTACCTCGCCGAAGACGCCGTCGGCCTGCATCTGATAGACCACGTCGGCCAGGTCCACGAGGCGCAGCAGGCGCTGATCAAACGGGCCGGCGACGGCGCCCAGCTGGTCGACTTTGAGGACTATGCCCACGGCCGCCCGCCGCGCGAGCGCGGAGCCGGGCCGGTCGTCGCGGTCATCGAGGCCGAGGGCGACATCGTCGATGGCAAGGACCAGGGCGGCAACCCCTTCGCCGGCGGCTCCAGCATCTACGCCGACGACCTCTCCCAGGCCTTCTACGACGCCATCAAGGCCAAGGACGTGAAGGCCATCGTGTTCCGGCTCAATTCGCCCGGCGGATCGGACACCGCCTCCGAGGAGATTCTGGCCTCGATCCGCGCGGCCAAGGCGGCCGGCAAGCCAGTGGTGGTCTCCATGGGCACCTATGGCGCATCGGGCGGCTATTGGGTGTCGTCGGAGGCCTCGGCCATCGTCGCCGAGCCCTCCACGCTCACCGGCTCGATCGGCGTCTTTGGCGGCAAGTTCGCGCTCGGTCCGGCGCTGGCCAAGTTCGGCGTCGACGTGCGCCAGCTGGGTGTCGGCTCCTCCTACGCCGGCGCCTTCGGCATGGGCCGCGAGTTCACGCCGACCGAACGGGCGGCCTTCTCCAGGTGGATGGACCGCATCTACGACAACTTCGTCCAGCGGGTGGCCGTGGGGCGCAAGCTGTCGCCCGACCGGGTGCGCGAGATCGCCAAGGGCCACGTCTGGACCGGCGTCCAGGCCAAGGACCTGGGGCTCGTCGACCAGATCGGCGGCTTCTACGACGCGGTGGACAAGGCCAAGACCCTGGCCGGCATCTCCGGCGAGGCGCGGTTGCGGCGCATGTCGCCCTCCAACTCGCCCTTCGAGGCGGTGCAGAAGATGCTCGGCGTCTCGGCGACCTCCGCCCGCACGCTGGCCGCCGCGGCCTGGGTGTTCGGCGATCCCCGCGCCCAGCAGCTGATCGACGAAGCCAGTCAGGCGCGCCTGCGCAGCCAGGGAGCCATGGTGCTGGCCCCGACCCGGGTCCGCTAGGCTTCGACGCTCATCCCGGCAAGGACCGGGACGGCGTGCGCTCGCCGGGCACGGCCGGGGTGAACACCACCACCTTGCGGCCGAAATCCAGCGCCACTTCGTGGAAGTGGCGCAAGACGTCGATGCCGATCAGGATCGCCGGCCGGTCGTTGAGCTGCCATAGGTCGAAGATGTGCAGGTCGGCGAAGACGCCCAGAACCTCATAGATCTGCATCCCGCCCAGCCGCAGCACCGGCAGGGGCGCGAACTCACCCACGGCGGTCTGACCGGTGGCGCTGATCAGCGGCACCGGCGCCAGCCGCACGCCGAACTCCGGATGGCTGTGCACGACCGCGTCGCGCAAGGTGCGGTTGCCCACCGTCACCTGCGCCCCGGAATCGATGAAGGCCGCGACCCGCACGTCCGCCACCTGGGCGTCGAGGATCACCAGCTGGCCGTTGCGGTAGGCGGCGCTGACCGGGATCGGAGCGTTGTAGGCCGGGATGCGGGAATTGACGCCTTCACCCACTTCCACCCCCTGGCCGGAGGGGGAGATCTCGAAGCGGTTCTCGGCGAACAGCAGCGACATGCGCCGTCCGCGCAGGATGTCGACGCCTAGAAGGCCGTCGGCCCCCAGCCGGTCACGCGGCAGCACCGGCAGCGTCAGGTTCTGGGAGGAGACGGCGCCCACCGACAGCTTATGCACCTGCGCCAGGTTGGCCGGCTCGGCGCCGGCTATGCCGTGCACCTCGGCCTGGCCGGCGCCTGGCAGGTTGCAGGCGGCGGCGGCCTCGGTGGAGACCACGGTGCGGTTGGCGCCGGTGTCGACCACGAAGCCGTAGGGACCCTGGCCGTTGAGCAGCACCGGCACGGTCATCCGCTTGGCCTTGTCGAAAGCCGTCTCCAGCTGGGCCGTGCCGTCCGGCGGGGCCGGCGGCGTCACCGGTCCGGTGTCGGTGAGGTTGATCGAGATCAGCCTGCGGGCCGCGGGCGTGGCGCAGGCCCCCAGCAGCGCGGGCGCGAGCGCGGCGGCGAGGCCGCGCCGGGACCATCCTTGCCCTGACATTCCGACTCCCTTTGGCGCGAGCTTGCCCCCAGGAAATGCAAAGCGGAAGGCGGTTGCGACGAACGCGCCGCGGGCCGAGGCCGGCGCGCGCATATCCCGCCTTGCCGCCGGGCGCCGCGCTTGGCATCAATCGCCCATGCCCGAACCGCAGAACAGGGATACGGCCGCAGATCTCCAGGTCGCCTGGAGCGAAGGCGCGCAGGCTCTGCGCGAGGGCCGGGACCTTGAGGCCGAGGGGTTCTTCCAGCGGATTGTCGCGGCCGGCGAAGCGACGGCGGCGGTGTGGGTCGCCATTGCGCTCGCCCGCCACGGCCGCGGCGATATGGCCGGCGAGCGGGTGGCCCTGGAGGCGGCGCTCCGGATCGAGCCTCGCGAGATGCGCGCGCTGATCATGATGGCCGACAACTACGCCGGCGCCGGCGAGGCGCGGGCGGCGGATTCCTACTACATGGCCTTTGCGAAGCTGGCGGAGGCCGGCCGCGACGCTGCCTGGCAGGCCGAGGCGCAGCGCGCTCGGGCCATGACCGCCCGGTTCGCGGCCTCCTACGAGGCGGCCCTGCGCCCGCAGCTGGCCCGCTTTGACCTCGACACGCCGCAGGCGCGGCGCATGCGCCGCTCGCTGGACCTGATGCTGGGCAAGTCGGAGATCTATCTCCAGCAGCCTCGCAACTTCTATTTCCCGGAGTTGCCCAACATCGAATACGCCGACCGCGATGCCTTCCCCTGGCTGGACCGCATCGAGGCGGCCACCGGTGAGATCCGCGCCGAGCTCATCAAGGTGCTGGAGGAGGACGGGTCCTTTTCGCCCTACGTCGAGGCCGAGCCGAACCGGCCCTCGTTCAACGACAACGGCCTGATCGGCAATCCCGACTGGAGCGCCTTCTACCTATGGAAGGCCGGCCTGCCGGTGGCGCAGAATGTCACGCGCTGCCCCAGGACCATGGCCGCGCTGGCCGACGCGCCGCTCTGCAGCGTGCCTGGCCGCACGCCCTCGATCCTGTTCTCCCTGCTACGCCCGGGCATGCACATCGCCCCGCACCACGGCTTCATGAACGCCCGTTACATCTGTCACCTGCCGCTGATCGTGCCGGAGGGCTGCGCCATGCGGGTGGGCTCGCAGACGCGGGCCTGGACGGAGGGCCACGCCTGCGTCTTCGACGACAGCATCGAACATGAGGCCTGGAACCGGAACCCCGACGACCTTCGGGTGGTGATGATCTTCGACGTCTGGCGCCCAGAGCTCTCCGCCACCGAGCGCGACTTCGTCTCTACGGTCCTCCAGGCCGTGGATGGCTACGGCGTCGCGGACGCGGACGCCGCCCTGCCCTGAGGTCTGGCGGGCGTTGACCGCTGCCGGGCATCGCCCTCATCCGCCATTGAAAAAGGGCGGCGGATTGCTCCGCCGCCCGATCTCTTTTGACGCTTGATCGTCGACTTAGAAGTCGGCGGTCAGACCCACGAACATGAAGCGGCCGAGCGCATCATAGACTTGCGGGAAGGTGTTGCCGTTGCAGAAGGTGGCGGCGCAGTTCGTGCCGGTCAGCGGCGGATCCTTGTCGAACACGTTGTTCACGCCAACCCGCAGGTTCAGGTTGTTGTGGACCGTGAAGCTGGCTTCCAGATCGATGTAGTTCTGGGACGCAAGGGTCCGCTCGTTGGCGAACTGATTGCCCGGCGAGTTGAGCTGCGGGTTCGAGTCGTAGGCGTCCAGGGTCACCTTGGCGAAATAGCGCCACTTGGCCCGCAGGCTGAGCGACTTGAACCAGTCGCCGTAGCTGTAGGGGGTGTTCCAGGCCAGCGTGGCGGTGTGACGCCATTCCGGCGCCGGAACGCCGCAGACCAGGCCGTAGAGGCCCTTACAGTCGTAGCTGGCGCCGCCCGGCAGCGGTTGGGTGATCAGGGTGTCCAGCCAGGTGCCGACCATCGAAGCCGAGATCGAGCCGTTGTCGCCCAGACCCAGGTTCGACAGGTCGGTGCGGTAAGCGGCGTTGAAGTCGATGCCGGTGGTCTTGAGCGAACCGGTGTTGAGCGTGGTGTCCTGCACGTAGCCCTGGTTGGAGAGCCACAGCGAACCGTTGGCGTCGCGGTGCACCAGGTTACAGAAGGTCGGGTTCGCCGTGTTGACGCACTGGGTCAAGATCAGGTTGGCGCCGTAGCCACCGATGAACTGGTCGATCTTGATGTCGAAGTAGTCGGCCGAGAGGTTCAGGCCCGGGATGAACTTCGGCTGCCACACCACACCGGCGGTGTAGGTGTCGCTGATTTCCGGCTTCAGGTTCGGGTTGCCGCCGGTCTGGCCGTTGTACTGGTTGGCCGGGTTGGCTTCGATCGCCAGGACCTGCGCGGTGGTCAGGTGGAAGATGCTGGCGCAGTTGGCGATCTTGGACGCGTTGGCCGCCGCGTTGGAGGCCAGGCCCGCGCAGGGGTCCTGGTTGCCGTCGAGGACGACGTTCTGCGGCGCGAACAGTTCGCCGATGTTCGGGGCGCGGACGGCGCGGTTGTAGCCGGCGCGCAGGCGAAGGCCGTCGATGACTTCCCACTCGCCGGCCACCTTGTAGGTGTTGGTGTCGCCGATCGAGGAGTAGTCGGAGAAGCGGTAGCCGAGTTCCAGGGACACGTCCTTGGCGAAGGGCATGTCGCTGATCAGCGGCACG
>NZ_SSMZ01000091.1 GCF_004799395.1 Phenylobacterium sp. | reverse complement strand
AGCAGGTCCCAACAGCCTCTTGACCCGGCGCCTCGGCTCCGTCACCGCCATGGCATCGCCTGGCATCCCTTCGAGTCGCCCATGACCGCGCCCATTTCCGCCAAACCTCTGCAAGGAAGGCACGTCGCCGTCCTGCTGGGCGGGCTCTCGTCGGAGCGCGAGGTGAGCCTGGTGTCCGGGCGCGAGTGCGCCGAGGCCCTGGAGCGGCTGGGCGCCAGGGTCTCCAGAGTCGATGCCGGCCGCGACCTCGCCCAGACGCTGACCCAGCTCAAGCCGGACGTCTGCTTCAACGCCCTGCACGGCGAGTGGGGCGAGGACGGCTGCGTGCAGGGCGTGCTCGAGACCCTGGCGCTGCCCTACACCCACTCCGGCGTCCTGGCCTCGGCGCTGGCCATGGACAAGGCCAAGGCCAAGGCGGTGCTGGCCGCCGCCGGCGTGATCGTGCCGGGCGGCGGGCTCTTCAACCGCTTCGAGGCGGCGGCCGATCACGTCATGGCGCCGCCCTATGTGGTCAAGCCCAACGCGGAGGGGTCGTCCGTCGGGGTGTTCCTGGTCTTCGAGGGCGCGAACCGTCCGCCGCAGGAGATCGTCGCCCCGTCCTGGACCTTTGGCGAGGAGGTGATGATCGAGCCCTACATCGCCGGGCGGGAGCTCGCCGTGGGGGTGATGGACGGCAAGGCCATGACCGTCACCGACATCATCCCGCGCACAGGTTTTTATGACTACGAAGCGAAGTATGGCGAGGGCGGATCGACGCACATAGTGCCCGCAGATATTCCACCTCATGCCTTTGAAAAGGCGCTGAGAATGAGCGAGCAGGCGCACGCCGCCCTGGGTTGCCGAGGGGTTACCCGGGCGGACCTGCGTTATGACGATGTTAACGACGTTCTGGTCCTCCTTGAGGTCAACACCCAGCCCGGCATGACGCCCACTTCGCTCATCCCAGAGCAGGCGGCGCTGCAGGGCGTGGATTTCGACGCTCTGGTGCTTTGGATTACGGAGGACGCGTATGCCCGCGGCGGTGCGGGGGGGATCGCGAGCTAAGGCGAGACCCTCACCCAAGACGGCGCCGAAGGCGGCGCGTCAGGCGCCTGCGGCCCGCCGCGCGCCGGTCACCGAACATCGCGGACTTTCGCCCAGGCTGGCGCTGACAGGCGCCGTCGCCGTCCTGGCCCTCGCCCTGGGCGTGACGCTCGCCACCGGCCACCGCGGCCAGCGCCTGGCGTCCGCGATCGGCTCGGGTGTCGATGGCCGTTTCGGGGCGGCCGGCTTCCGGCTGAAGACCATCGAGGTGCAGGGCGCCTCGCCCATGGCCACCGCCGACATCGTCCGGGCCGCCGGGGTCTACAAGAACCAGCCGCTGCTGGGCCTGAACCTCACTACCTTGCGCAAGAACGTCGAACAGGTCGGCTGGGTGAAGGAAGCCCGCGTCGTGCGCCTCTTGCCCGACACCCTGGTGATCTCGGTGGCCGAGCACCGCCAGCTCGCCGTCTGGCAGCACGACGGGCGGCAGTTCGTCATCGACGACCATGGCCAGGTGATCAAGGAAGCCGACCCCGCCCGCTTCGCCAGGCTGCCCCTGGTGGTGGGCGAGGGCGCGGCGAGCCACGCGCCGGAGATCCTGCCGGTGATCGCCCAGCGCCCGCGCCTGATCGGTCAGATGGACGCCCTGGTCCGCGTCGACGATCGCCGATGGGACATCCGGATGAAGGACGGTTCGCTGATCCAGTTGCCGGCCGATGGCGTCGACGGGGCCCTGATGCAGCTGGAGCGGCTCGATCAGCGCTCGCGCATCCTGGAGCTCGGCTTCGACCGCATCGACCTGCGCAATCCCGACGTGGTCTCCGTGCGGCCCCGCGCCGTGCAGGCCTTGCAGTCCCAAACCCTCGCCGCGCCCGCCGGGGCGAGGCTCTGAACGCAGATGGAAGAAGAGTAGATGTTGAACCTGGCGAGCCCAGCCGACGCCCCCACCGAAGAACGCCGGTTCGACCAAGGTCAGATGGGCGGGACAAAGTCGTCGGGTCGAAAGGACGGCCGCGAGGGGCTGAAGGCGGCGCTGGTGCGCCCGCCGGTGGTCGCCGCCGTCGACCTGGGCGCCGCCAAGGTCGCCTGTTTCATCATGAAGCCCGAAGGCGTCCGCAAGGGCGACCGCACCCTGACCACCGCCGGCGTCGGCTACGTCCAGTCGCGCGGCATCCGTGGCGGCTCCATCGTCAACCTGGATGAGGCCTCCGAGGCCATCGCCCAGGCCGTGGAGCGGGCCGAGAACGTCGCCGGCGTCAACGTCCAGGGCGTCACCGTCGCCACCGCCGGCGGCCAGCTCACCTCCAACCGCGTGGCTGGCCGGGTCTCGATCGGCGCACGGCCGATCAGCGACAACGACCTGGTCCGCGCGATCAGCCATGCCCTGGCCCAGATCAAGCTGCCGGGCCGTAGAGCCGCCCACATCCTGCCGATCGCCTGGAGCGTAGACGGCCAGGGCGGGGTGCGCGACCCGCGCGCCATGTTCGGCCGCACGCTGGGCGTGGAGCTGCTGGTCGTCTCGGTCTCCGAGGCGGTGTTCCAGACCCTGGGCGCCTGCGTCGAGCGCGCCCACCTGCAGTTCGACGGCGTGGTCGCCGCCCCCTTCGTCTCGGCCCTGGCGGCGCTGGAAGAGGACGAGATGGACCTCGGCTCAGTCTGCATCGACATGGGCGGCGGCTCGACCTCCGCGGCGGTGTTCAATTCCGGCAGCCTTGTCCACGTCGAAACCGTGCCTGTCGGCGGCCAGCACGTGACCCAGGATATCGCCCGGGGGCTTTCCACCTCCATCGCCGGCGCCGAGCGGATCAAGACCCTGCACGGCTCGGCCATCGCCTCGGCCAACGAGGATCGTGAAATGATCGAAGCGCCGCCGCGCGGCGATGATCCCGGCGCAGGCCCGGTCATCGCCCCGCGCAGCCTCCTGAAGGGCATTATCGCGCCTCGCGTGGAAGAGACCCTGGAACTGCTGCGCGACCGCCTGAAGGCGTCCGGCGCCCCGATCGAGCCCGGCGCGGGCTTGGTGCTGACCGGCGGCGCAAGCCAGCTGGCCGGCGTCCGTGAAGTCGCCGTCCGCGTCTTCGACCGTCCGGTGCGCTTAGGGAGGCCGCGCCGCGTGCCGCACTTGGCCGACGCCGCCTCGGGCCCCGCCTTCACCGCCGCCGCCGGGATCCTGCACCGCGCGGCCTTCGGCCCCCGCGAGGCGGTGAGCGCCAAGGCGCTGGCCTCCGCGAAGCTGCGCCGCGAGCCCCTCGACCCCCGCGCCAACCCGGTGGCCAAGGCCGCCTCGTGGCTGCGCGAGAACCTTTGACGCTGCGTTAGGTCCCGTGCCCCGGAAAGCTTAACCAGCTATCCCCGGGTTCCACAGGGCGAGTCAGAACGCCGCACCCGCCGCTGATTCGGCTTACGCCTTGTGACGCAAGGGGATTTTTCCGTCACGGCGGCGCTCGACCCACTCGCGACTCACGGTATGCGGTTAACGCTCGATTAAGGATGTCGGCGCGTACTTAACGCTTAGTTACGAAGCGTGCGGCGGCGGTTCGCCGCTGCGCTCCGGGCCGCAAATTCAGAAGGACGCAGGGGTCCCATGACAATCGCTCTTTCAGCGCCGCGCGCGACAGAATTGAAGCCGCGGATCGTCGTCTTCGGCGTCGGCGGGGCCGGCGGCAACGCCGTCAACAACATGATCGAGGCGGGCCTCGAAGGCGTCGAGTTCGTCGTCGCCAACACCGACGCCCAGCAGCTGCAGTTCGCCAAGACCGAGCGCCGCGTGCAGCTCGGCGTCCTGGCGACGCAGGGCCTCGGCGCTGGCGCCCACCCCGAGATCGGCATGAGCGCCGCCGAGGAGAGCATCCCGGAGATCGGCGAGCATCTCGACGGCGCCCACATGGTGTTCATCACCGCGGGCATGGGCGGCGGCACCGGCACGGGGGCTGCCCCGATCATCGCCAAGTGCGCCCGGGAGCGCGGCATCCTGACGGTGGGCGTTGTCACCAAGCCCTTCCACTTCGAGGGTCGCCACCGCATGCGCCTGGCCGACGCCGGCATCGGCGAGCTGCAGCGCTATGTCGACACCCTGATCGTCATCCCCAACCAGAACCTGTTCCGCGTCGCCAACGAGCGGACCACCTTCGCCGAAGCCTTCGGCATGGCCGACCAGGTGCTGCATTCGGGCGTGCGCTCGATCACCGACCTGATGGTGCTGCCCGGCCTGATCAACCTCGACTTCGCCGATGTCCGCACGGTGATGACCGAGATGGGCAAGGCGATGATGGGGACCGGCGAGGCCACCGGCGACGACCGCGCCCTGATGGCCGCCCAGAACGCCATCCAGAACCCGTTGCTCGACGAAGTGTCCCTGAAGGGCGCCAAGGCGGTGCTGGTCAACGTCACCGGCGGCCTCGACATGACCCTGCTGGAAGTCGACGAGGCGGCCAACGCCATCTCCGAACAGGTCGACCCGGAAGCCAACATCATCTTCGGCGCGGCCTTCGATCCGTCGCTGGACGGCATGATCCGCGTGAGCGTCGTGGCCACCGGCATGGACGGCGCCTCGATCGCCGCCATCGAGCCCAAGCTCGAGCGCCGGCCGATGACCGCCCCGCCGCTCGTGATGTCCGATGCCCGCGCCCCTGCGGCGGAAGCCTCGGCCTACGCCTCGGCGCCGGCCGCCGACCCGATCGCGGCGTCCGTGGCGCTCGATGAAGAGCAACCCGACCTCTACGCCGCGCCCGGGCCTGTCGCCCATCAGTCCGCGCCCGAACCGGTGGTGGTCCAGCCGGTCACCCGCATCGTCGATCCGGCGGTGTCGGAGCCCCAGGACGAGCCGCTGTTCGCCGAGCCGGCCTTTGAGGAGCGCCGCCCGCGCGGCGGCTTCCTCAGCATCTTCGGCAGCCGGCCGCGCTACGACGCGCCGCAGCCGGCCGCGTCGCCTGCGCCGCGTCCGCAACCGAGCCGCGGCGGCGCGCTACCCGCCGAGGCCGCAGCGCCCGAGGAAGAGGCTCATCAGGGCGAGGATCTGGAGATCCCGTCCTTCCTGCGCCGCCTCGCCAACTAGCTGAAATACCTGAGAGTCCAACCTGCGCCGCGGCGGCCTGAAAAGGCTTCCGCGGCGCAGTCCGTTTTTGGACTCCGTTAACCGAAACATTGCGAAACAGGGTTTGTTTTGCTGCGGCGCACCAAGGGCATTAACCGCACTTGTGGGCGCTCCTCGGTCAGCGGGGCTTTTTACGCCCCAGTTCCAGGGAAGGTCCCAGCGTGGCGGCAGACGGTTTCCAGAGCGGCGCCTTTCAGCACACCGTCAAGACCCCGGCGCTGTTCGCCGGCGTCGGCGTCCACACCGGAGAATACACACAGGTCGCGGTGCATCCGGCCGGGTGCGACGCCGGCATCGTTTTCGTCCGCGCCGACATCGCCGACCGCGACAACCGCGTGCCCGTCTCGCCGGAAGCGGTCTGCAAGACCCAGCTCGGCACCGTCATCACCAACGCCGCCGGCGTGACGGTGGCCACCATCGAGCACCTGATGGCCGCCCTGGTGATGTCCGGCATCGACAACGCCGTCGTCGAGCTCGATGGGCCGGAGATGCCGATCATGGACGGCTCCTCCTGGCCGTTCCTGAAAATCCTCGACCGGGCAGGGCGCAGGCCCCAGGCGGCGGCCCGCCGGTTCATCGAGATCATCGACACCGTCGAAGTGGTCGACGGCGACAAGCGCGCCTCGCTGTCGCCGGCCATGCGCTTCGAGGTGGCCTTCGCCATCGAATTCCCCACCGCGGTGATCGGCCGTCAGGAAGTCGACCTGCCGATGGACGAGGCCGCGTTCCGCCGGGAACTGGCCGACTGCCGCACCTTCGGCTTCCTGCACGAGGTCGAAGCCCTTCGCGCCATGGGCCTGGCCCGTGGCGGCACGATGGACAACTGTGTGGTGATCGAGGGCGATCGGGTGCTGAACCCGGAAGGCCTGCGCCGCCCCGACGAGTTCGTCCGCCACAAGGCGCTGGACGCCATCGGCGACCTCTACGTCCTGGGCGCGCCGATCCTCGGCCGATTCGAAGGCGAGCTCGCCGGCCACGGGATCAACAACCAGCTGGTCCGCGCGCTGGCCGCCCATCCCGAGGCCTATCGCGTCCGCACGTTTGCCGATGAAATCGCCGTCGCGGTCTAAGCGACCCGGTTGCTGAGGTCCGCCGCGCCTGCTTCACTCCTGGCAGGAGGCGAGACGATGTCCGACAAACCCATGCAGGCCGAGCTGGAGCGCCTCTACACGCCGCCGAAGCCGGTGACGGTCGCCAAGGCCATCGATCACATCGACCCCCATGGCCGCCGCTTCATCTCGCTCTCGCCATTCCTGGTCATCGGTTCGGCGGGCGCGGGCGGGCTCGACGTCTCTCCGCGCGGCGGCGCGCCCGGATTTGTCCGGGTCGCGGACGACGGCCTGAGTGTGCTGATGCCTGATCGGCCCGGCAACAACCGATTGGATACACTGAAGAATGTCTCCGAGGGCGGCGGAGGGGTCGCCCTGATGTTCATGATCCCGGGCGTCGATGACATCTACCGCGTCAATGGCGCGGCCAGCCTGGTGGCCGACGAGTCGCTGTGCGCCGAGTTCGCGGAGTTCGGCCGTGCGCCGCGTACGCTTTTGAGCGTCGAGGTCCACGAGGCCTTCCTGCATTGCCCAAAGGCGCTGATGCGCGCCGACCTGTGGGGTGAGTCGCATAGGGTCGAACGCTCGACCCTGCCGTCCCTCGCCGAAATGGTCAGCGATCAGCTCGGTCTGGCCAAACCCAGCACTACCCACGCCGAGCAGGTCGAAAGCCTGCGCGGGTCTCTCTGACGGCTGCGGCGGTAGCGCCGTTTGCGCGCCACAGTCCCTGGTGTAGAAGCTTCTCTCCGCGTGGGGGCGCGCGTCGGTCTTTTGAGGTGAAGGTGCCTGTTTCTCCCAATCTGGGCGTTCGCAAGTCTTGGGTTCGCCCTGCGCTCATCATCCTCCTCTGCAGCCTCGCTGTGTCCGCCTGCGGGGCTCGGCCGAAGCCGAAGCCGAAGCTCGCCTATGAGGAACGGCCGGTGGAGCTGCTCTACTCGACCGGCGCCGACCGCATGGACAGGCACCTGTGGAGCCAGGCGGTCGAATACTTCCAGGAAGTCGAACGTCAGCACCCCTATTCGGAGTGGTCGCGCCGCTCGATTCTGATGCAGGCCTTCGCCCACTATCAGGCCAACGACTATGACGACGCGATCGCCGACGCCGACCGCTTCATCTCGCTCTATCCGGGCAACCAGGCCGCCGCCTACGCCCACTATCTGAAGGCCATCTGCTATTTCGAGCAGATCGTCGACGTGGGCCGGGACCAGGCCGCGACCGGTCAGGCCCTGGACAATCTGCGCGAGGTCACCTCGCGCTATCCGCACACCGAATACGCGCTCGACGCCCGCCTGAAGATCGACATGGTCAACGACCAGCTGGCCGGCAAGGAAATGACCATCGGGCGCTGGTACCTGCGTCAGAACGACACCCTGGCCGCCATCAACCGCTTCAAGGTCGTCACCGAACGCTATCAGACCACCAGCCACGCGCCTGAGGCGCTCTACCGCCTGGTGGAGGCCAACCTGACGCTCGGCCTGCTGGACGAGGCCAAGAAGGACGGCGCAGTGCTGGGCTACAACTATCCGGGCGATTTCTGGTATCGCGACGCCTACGACCTGCTGACCTCCAAGGGCCTGCGTCCGCAGGAAATCCCCGCGGTGGTGTCGAAGCGCAGCGTCTTCCATCCGGCCTTCACGAAGGACAAGACCCGCACGGTCCTGCCGCCCACCAATTTGCCTGACACGGCGGCGGCGTCCTTGGCGACCAAGACGAAGGTCGACGCCCCAGCTCCCGCGGCGGCTCCGGCCGCGGCGCCCGCCGACACGGCGAGCGCGGATCAGCCCACGCCCAAGAAGAAGCGCAGCTTCTTCCACATCCCGTTCCTTGGCTCGAAAGAGCCGGATGTCACCGGGCCGCAACCCGATCCGGACCCGACGCCGACCCGCTCGCCGACCTCCTAGGCCGAGCCGGACTCCCCCGCGGCGCCGCCTCGCGCCGCGGGGTTGGCTATGAGAACAAAAAGTGATCAACTGCGCTTGGGCGGCGCCTTGTCTGGCCGCTGATTCTTGGGCGTCCTGGCGGCCATGCTGATCGGCCAAACATGCTGATAGGACTCTGGATCCGCGACGTGGTGCTGATCGAGGCGCTGGACCTGTCCATCGGGCCGGGGCTGACGGTGCTTACCGGCGAGACCGGGGCCGGCAAGTCGATCATCCTCGATGCGCTCGGCCTGGCCGTGGGGGCGCGCGCCGACGCGGGCCTGGTGCGCCGCGGCGCGGCCCAGGCTGCGGCCTCGGCGCTGTTCGCGCCCGCGCCCAGCCACCCGGTCTGGGACCTGCTGGAAGAGAAGGGCCTATCCTACGCCCGCGACGAGGACCTGGTCCTGCGCCGCACCCTCAGCGCCGATGGCCGAAGCCGGGCGTTCGTCAACGACCAGGCGACCGGCGTCGGCGTGCTGAAGGAGATCGGCGAGGCGCTGCTGGAGGTGCATGGCCAGCACGAGACCGTGGGCCTGCTGGACGCGCGCACCCATCGCCCCCTGCTCGACGCCTTCGGCGGGCTGGAGGGCCAGGGCCGCGCGGTGGCTGGCCGTTGGAGGGAGTGGCGAGAGGCGCGGCTGGCGGTGGAGGCCATGCGCGCCGAGGTCGCCCGTGCCGACGCGGAGACCGAGGAGCTGACCCTGCGCCTGGCCGAGCTCGACCGCCTGGACCCGCGCGAGGGCGAGGAGACGGAGCTGGCCGAGGAGCGCGCCATCCTGGGCGCTTCGGAAAAGGCCCTGGCCGACATCGGCGGCGCCCGTGAGGTCTTCGAGGGCCTGTCCGCCCGCGTCGCCGGCGCTGTCAGGGCGTTGAGCCGTGCGCACGAACGCGCCCTGCTGGCCGGGGCGGCCGAGACCGGGACCGCCGTGAAGCGGCTGACCGACGCCTCGGCGGCGATGGACCGGGTGCTGATCGAGGCGGGGGAGGCCGAGGCGGCTATCGACGCGGCCGCCGAGGCCTTCGATTTCGAGCCCGATCGCCTGGAGAAGGCGGAAGAGCGGCTTTTCGACCTGCGGGGCCTCGCCCGCAAGCTGCAGGTCAGCGTCGAGGAGCTTCCCCAGTTGCGCGCCCGCTTCGCCGAGCGTCTGCGCGCCGTGGAGACCTCCGGCGATGCGTTGCGGGCCGCCGAGGCCGCCCTGGCCGCCGCCCACAAGGCCTATCTGGCGGAGGCGGGAAAGCTTACCGCCGAGCGCACGGCCGCGGGGCGGCGTCTGGCCACGGCCGTCATGGCCGAACTTGAGCCGCTGAAGCTCGACAAGGCCCGCTTCCAGGTCGCCGTCGAGCCCTTGGCCGAGGACAAGGCCGCGCCCACAGGGCTCGACCGGGTCGCCTTCGAGATCGCCACCAACCCCGGCGCGCCGTTCGGCGACCTGGGCGCTATCGCGTCAGGCGGTGAGCTGGCCCGCTTCGCGCTGGCGCTGAAGGCCGCGCTGGCCGGCCGCTCCGGCGGCCCGCAACCGCTGATGATCTTCGACGAGGTGGACCAGGGCGTGGGCGGCGCCGTCGCCGACGCCGTGGGTCTGCGCCTCAAGCGCCTGGCAGGCGAGGCTCAGGTGCTGGTCGTCACCCACAGCCCGCAGGTGGCCGCCCGCGGCGACGCCCACTGGCGCATCGCCAAGGCCGGCGAGGGCGAGCGCCTGCGCACCACGCTCGAAGACCTCTCCGCTACCGAGCGCGAGGAGGAAATCGCCCGCATGCTGGCCGGCGCCGAGATCACCGACGCCGCCCGCGCGGCGGCAAGGGCCTTGATCGGCGTCTAGCTTCCCTCCCTTGATGGGGAGGGTGGCGAGCGCCGCGAGACGGGTAGGGACGCGTGGGCCGGAACACCGAGTCAGAGATTGACCGGGACTTCCCCACCCTGGCCGCTGGCGCGGCCTGTCCCTCCCCATTAAGGGAGGGAAAATGATCCCCGTCGCCGACCTCACCCCCGACCAGGCGACCGCCGAGCTGGCGCGGCTGGCCGAGGAGATTGCGGGCCACGACATCCGCTATCACCAGCAGGACGCCCCGACGATTTCGGACGGCGACTACGATGCGCTGAAGCGGCGCAATCTGGAGATCGAGGCGCGGTTTCCTGAGCTCGTGCGGGAGGATTCGCCTTCCCTGAAGGTGGGCGCGGCGCGGGCGGCGCAGTTCTCCCCCGTGACCCATGGCGTGCCGATGCTCAGCCTCGACAACGCCTTCGCCGACGACGAGGCCGTCGAGTTCGACGCCCGCATCCGCCGTTTCCTGCGCCTCTCGTCCGGGGACCTGGTCGCCTACACCGCCGAGCCGAAGATCGACGGCCTGTCGTGCTCGATCCGCTACGAGAAGGGCAAGCTCGTGCAGGCCGCCACCCGTGGCGACGGGCGGGTGGGCGAGGACGTCACCGCCAATGTCCTGACTATCGCCGATGTGCCGAAGATCCTGTCTGGCTCCGGCTGGCCGGACGAGATCGAGGTGCGCGGCGAGGTATATCTCAGCCACGAGGCCTTCGCGGCCCTGAACGCGGCTGCCGAGGCGGCGGGCCAGAAGACCTACGCCAATCCGCGCAACGCCGCCGCCGGGTCGCTGCGCCAGATCGACGCGAAGGTCACCGCCGGCCGTCCCCTGAGCTTTTTCGCCTATGCCTGGGGCATCCACAGCGCGCCGTTCGCCACGACCCAATGGGAGGCCCTGGGCCTGCTCAAGTCCTGGGGCTTTTCGACAACGCCGCAGAGCGAGCGGGTGGAGAACGCGCCTGGCCTTCTGGCCGCCTACCAGCGGATGGAGGCGGTGCGTCCGCACCTTGCTTATGACATCGACGGCGTCGTCTACAAGGTCGACAGGCTGGACTGGCAGCAGCGACTGGGCTTCATCACCCGCACGCCCCGCTGGGCGATCGCGCGCAAGTTCCCGGCGCAACGGGCGCGCACCATCCTGGAGGCCATCGACATCCAGGTCGGCCGCACGGGCGCGATCACACCGGTGGCGAGACTCCAGCCGGTGACGGTGGGCGGCGTCGTGGTCGAGAATGCCACCCTGCACAACGCCGACGAGATCGCGCGCCTGGACGCCCGCGTGGGCGACACGGTGATCCTGCAGCGCGCCGGCGACGTCATCCCGCAGATCGTCTCGGTGGTGCTGGAGGAGCGCCCGAAGGGCGCGCGGCCCTACGCTTTCCCCACCCATTGCCCCTGCGATCTGCGCACCGAGATCGTGCGCGAGACCACCGCGGCGGGGGCGGAGACCGTGGTGCGCCGCTGCTCCGGCGAATTCGCCTGTCCGTTCCAGAAGCTCGCGCACCTGCGCCATTTCGTGAGCCGCCGAGCCTTCGACATCGAGGGCCTGGGCGAAAAGCAGCTGACCCTCTTCTCGGAGCGCGGGTGGCTGGAGAGCCCGGCCGACATCTTCCGCCTGAAGGACCATCGCGAGGAGCTGTTGGAGACCGATCGGTTCGGCGAGACCAGCGTCGCCAACCTGCTGGCCAGCATCGAGACCCGCCGCGACATCGCCCTCGACCGCTTCATCTACGGCCTGGGCATCCGCCACGTGGGCGAGACCACTTCACTGGCGCTCGCCCGTAGCTTCGAGACCGTGGCGCGGTTCGTAGAGGTCTCGGAGGCGGCGTCACAGCAGATGGCCGGGGCGCGGTTCGCCGAACTGTCGGACCTCGATGGCCTCGGACCCACGGCAGTGCAGGCCGTGCTGGACTTCGCCCGCGCCCGGCAGCCGCTGCTGATCCCGGCGGAGATCTCGCTTGAGGAACATCTGCGGCTGGCCATTCCCAAGCTCAATTCCAAGGCCCGGGCGGCGTTGGCGGCGCGCTATGGCGACTGGGCGAGCTTCGAGGCCGCCGCGGTCGAGGCGGCCGCCCAGACGCCGGGCGACGCCTTCCTGGACGTGGCGGCGGTGGACGCCGTCGGCGTGGTCGCCGCGCGGATGATCGCGGAGTTCTTCGGCGAGGCGCACAACCGCGCGCTTGTCGAGGCCCTGCTCAAGGAACTGCGGGTCATCCCGGCCGAGCGGCCCAAGACCGACACCGCCGTGGCCGGCAAGACCATCGTCTTCACCGGCGCCCTGGAGAAAATGACCCGCGACGAGGCCAAGGCCCAGGCCGAGGCCCTGGGCGCCAAGGTCTCGGGTTCTGTGTCGAAGAAGACCGACCTGGTGGTGGCGGGGCCAGGCGCGGGCTCGAAGCTGGTCGACGCCAACAAGCTGGGCGTCCGGGTGATCACCGAGGACGAGTGGCTGTCGCTGGCGGGCGGATGATTGCGCCGGTCCTGCGCGAGCGACCCACGGTGCGGGTGCTGCTCTTCGACCCCCAGGGGCGAGTGCTGTTGATGAAGGGCCGCTTGCCCAGCCGGCCGGAAGGACCGGGCTACTGGTTCGCCGTGGGCGGTGGGGTAGAGCGCGCCGAGAGTCTCGAAGAGGCCGCGGTGAGGGAACTGGCGGAGGAGACCGGCTTCACCGGCGTCGAACTGGGCCCGGTGGTCTGGCGGCGCGACGGGCCGCTGAAGCTGGCGGGCGAGACGGTGATGTTCCGCGAGCGCTACCTGGTCGGCCGCTGCGGGGGCGGCGAGCCCTGCCGCGACGGCTGGGATGAGCAGGAGCGCAACCTGATCGACGACCTGCGCTGGTGGACGCCGGTGGACCTGGCGGCCAGCGGCGAGACGATCTTCCCGCGCGAGATGCCTACCTTGCTGCCGGACGTGGCCGCCGGCCGCTATCCGGCCGAGCCGCTCTGGCTCACCTGGTCCTGACGCCGCCGAGGGCCGGAGCCCGCACGGTTCAGCCCGCCTTGGCGTTCCAATGGTTCTTGGGGGCCGCCATGACCGGCTCGTCGCTCGCCAGGCCGTAGAGCCAGCCCTGGGCGAAGTCGACGCCGGCGCGCCGCACGGCGTCCTCGACGATGGATGTCTCCACCATCTCCGCCAGGGTTTTCATGCCGAGCTCTCGGCTCATGTCGACCAGGTGCTTGATGAAGGTCGCGCTCCGCGAGCCGAATTGCAGGTCGCGGATATAGCGCCCGTCGATCTTCAGGACGTCGAGGCTGAGCTGCTGCAGATAGGCTAGAGAGGCGGCTCCGGCGCCGAAGTCGTCCAGGCACACCTCGCAGCCGGCCGCGCGCAGGACCTGAATGTGGCTGTCCGCCAGTTGCAGGTCGTCGATGGCGGCGCTCTCGGTGAGTTCGAACATCAACCGCCCGGAAATCTCCGGATGGCGCTGGATGAGCTTCACGGCGCGTTCGATATAGGCGCCTGAGATGATCGTGCGGCCGGAGACATTGACCGCCAGTTTCAGGTCCGGCTGGGGCGCCATGACGCCGATGGCGCGCTCCAGGATGGCGAAGTCGAGGGCCTCGATCAGGTCGAGCTCCTCCGCCATGCGGATCTGCGGGAAGGGGCTCTCGTCGTCGCCGAAGCGGACCAGGACCTCGAAGTGGTGGACCTTGCGGCTGCTGAGATCGACCACCGGCTGGTAGGCGAGGCGGAAAGTCTTGTCAGAAATCGCCGCGCCCAGGACGCCGGCCTCGCCGAGCGCCCTGTCCATGGCCAGCGTCAGCGCGTCGGCCAGGTTGGCCGGCATGGCGAACTCGGCGCCTTCGCGGCTGAAGCCGTCGAGGGCGTAGCGCAGGGCGCGAAGCACCTGCTGCGGACGCTCGACCCCGCCGACCCCGATGGCTCCGGCGCTGGGGGCGATCGGCTTGTCGGTGACCTTGCTCATCAGGCGGCCGAGCCGGGCGGCGAAGGCGTCGGAGGTCTCGCCCTTGGTGCGCACCAGGGCGAAACGATCGTGTTCAAGTTCCGTGGCCGCCGCGCCGCCCCACGCCTGGGCGCGCAGCAGGGCCGTGAGCTGGCTCTCCAACTCCTCGCGGGCCTCCGGCGTGCCGCCGCTGCGGGCCGCGCTCAGTCCCCCCAGTTCGACGAAGGACAGCTCCAGCTCCTTGCCGGCGCCGTTGGCGACGCCCAGCAGGTCGCGGGTCAGGAGTTCGAACGCGGCGCGGTCGGCCAGGCGACCTTCGAACAGGGCGGGCTCGTAGCGGGCCTGCGCGAAGGCGCAGGAGACCGCGCCGTTGTTCTGCGGCAGGCGTAGCGCGGTGAGCGTCGCGGCGTGCTCGGGCGCCGAGAGCCGCACGAGCACCGGCCCGGCGCGCCGCCCCGGCTCCAGCCCGGCCAACAGCATCTCCAGCATCCGTCGATCCACTGGCTCGATGAAATCCCCCCAGGCGTGGCCGACGAGAGCGGTCTCCGGGGCGCCGGACAGGGCTTCGCTCGCGCCCATGGCGAACGCGATCAGGCCGTCGGGCGCGATCTCGACCAGCAGGTCGGCGCTGGCGAAGGCGAATCCTAGCAACCGGTGCGGCTTGAGCGGCAAGGCGGGGTCCCCCCAGACGCCCCTTGCATAGCGCATCGGCCTTAACTCCCGGTTTCGCGGCTGCTCGCGCCCTTGCGCAGGCAGACGTCCGCCGCCCTAGCGCCTCAAGCCGGACTCGCGCGATGCTCCGGCGCACGCGTCAGGAGCAGCCGATGTCGGACAAGAACCCCTTGGGGTGGCGCAGATGGCTGGGGCCGCTCGGCCCGCGGCCGCGGCTGACCGTCGCGACGGCGGTCGGGGTCGCTGTCGGCCTGGCGCTGTTGGCGATCCCGCAGATGGGGCTCTCGACACGGCTGATCCTGGCCTGGGACGCGCTCTCCATGGCCTTCATGGGCCTGATGTACCGCGCCGTGGTGAGTCACGGGCCCAATGAGATCCGCGCCCAGGCGGAGATCGATGATGAGGGGCGAGGCGCGATCCTGGGCCTGGTGTTGCTGGCCGCGGCGGCCAGCGTCTGGGCGGTCGGCGTGGAGCTGTCGATCGCCAAGGACGCGCATGGCGTGCTGATGAAGGGCGGGCACATCGTCCTGGCCTTTGTG
>NZ_SSMZ01000090.1 GCF_004799395.1 Phenylobacterium sp. | reverse complement strand
GAGGTCGTGGTGATCGCCGCGCGCTTGGAGGCGGCCAACAAGACCTTCGGGACCCGCATCCTGTTCTCAGCGGCGACCAAGACCCTGGCCACCACCGCCGGCCCCTTCCGCGCGGTCGGCGAGATCGAACTCAAGGGCGTCCCGATCCCGATCGAGGCCTATACGGTGGGCTAGGCCGGCAAGGTCCGCGGTCGAGCCGTTGCGGGCGTCGACAGGCGACACCGGTTGGCCCATGACGTCCCGGGGAATGCGGTCGCTCCCGATCGCCACGGCCGGAGGTCGAAGATGAGGGCCTATCGCTTCGATAGCTTCGACAGCCTGGACGAATTGCGCCTGCGCGAGGAGGCCGACCCGCAACCGCAGCGCGGCGAGGTGCTGGTGCGGGTGCACGCGGTCTCCCTCAATTTCCGCGACATCGCCATGCTGCGCGGGCGCTATCCGCGAAAGTGCGTCCCGGGTCTCATCCCGTGCAGCGACGCCGCGGGCCAGATCGTGGCGATCGGCGAAGGGGTCGAGGCCTTCAAGGTCGGCGACCGCGTCATGGGCGCCTTTCATCCCCGCTGGTTCGGCGGGGAGATGCCCTCCACGATCCAGAGCGACAGCTACGGGGCCGAAAACGACGGCTGGCTCTGCGAACTCAAGGCGATCAGCCAGGAGGCCGTGGTCCGCCTGCCCGAGGCCCTGTCCTACGAAGAGGGCTGCACGCTGCCCTGCGCGGGCCTCACCGCCTGGACAGCCATCACGGGTCCTGCGCCCATACGCGCCGGACATACGGTGCTGGTGCAGGGCAGCGGCGGCGTCTCCCTCTTCGCCCTGCAGTTGGCGCGCGCCGTGGGCGCTGTCGTGATCGCCACGACATCCAGCGCCGCCAAGGCGGACCAACTGAAAGCGTTGGGCGCCGCCGAGGTCGTGAACTACGTCGATGATCCACAGTGGGGAAAGAGCGTCCGCGCATTGACCGGTGGCCGAGGCGTGGATCGCGTGGTCGAGGTCGGAGGCCCCGGGACCATCGCCCAATCTCTCCGCGCCGTGGCGCATGGCGGCGAGATCGCGTCCATCGGCTTCCTGAGCACCGAGAACCCCGGCATCGACTTCTTCCAGCTGAAGATGAGCGGCGCGAGCTTCCGCAACATCACCGTGGGCGACCGCGCCGCGTTGCTGGACCTCAACCGCGCCGTCGCGGCGACCGGCCTGAGGCCGATCATCGACCGCGTCTTCGCCTTTGAGGAGGCCCGCGAAGCCTTCGGCCATCTCGAAAGCGGCGCGCATCTTGGGAAGATCGTGATCCGCGGTCTGAGCTGAGCTCCGCCTTCCACGCCGGGCCGAGGTTGGGCCCTACCGCGCGGCAGCCACCCAGGCCGCCAGGTCCGGATCGTTGGTCACCCGGTACGGTCGATCCCAGGCGTCGATGAAGAAGTGCTCCATCTCCGGCCGGGTGAAGGGCCTAGAGCCCAGGCGGCCGAAGACGGCGATCTGGTGGCCGGTCTCGTCGACGGCGCGGTCGCGGTCGAGGCCCTTGGAGAGGGCCAGCGCCGGGGTGGCGGTGCGGGCCCAGGCGATCAGCTCCGGCTTCGGCGGCGGCGAGAATCCGTAGAAGTTGGGCTGGCTGGCCGGGCTGGTGAGCTGGATCACCTTCATCCCGTTCCTGCCGTCGGCCACATAGGCGAACAGCGAGGCGTTGGTGGAGGCCACGACCACGTCCTCGGCGTCGTTCATCCGGCCGCCGAAATCGACCTTCTGGTAGACCTTGGGCGCCTCGGGTCGCTTCACGTCGACGATCACCAGACCGTCCTTCTTGGCCGCTACATAGGCATATGTGCGCGCCACATAGACCCGCCGCGCATCGGCGATCGGAACCGTGGCGCCGGCCACCAGCACCGGCTTGTCCAGCCGGGTCACGTCGACCACCTCCAGCCCGCGCTGGTCGGTGACGAAAAGGTAGCGGAACTGCAGGGCCGAGGCGCGCACGTCCGGCAGGGCCAGCGTCGTCACATGGCGGGGCTTCAGCGGATCGTTGAGGTCGAGGACCACCAGGCCCGCATCGGCGGCGATATAGGCGTAGTGCCCGCCAAGCGTGATGTGCCGCGCGCCCTTCAGGAGGCCGCCGGGGTTCCAGGTCAGGGCGCGGTGCAGGCTGTTGTTGCGTGGATCGCCGTCGGACAGGGTGTCGACGTTGACTTCGATCAGGCCCTCCTCCGCGTCGGTGATGAAGGCGTAGTGGTAGATCGGGTGGAACGGCTGTTCCTGGTTCTGCGCCTGCATCTGCGGCGTGTTGCGCCCGGGCGCGATCGACTGGTTGGTCGGCAGCGCCATGCAGGTGGCGTTCTTGGACGCGATGTGGGTGTCGTCGCCCAGCGGCGAGAACGGCGCCGAGATGATCCGCTGCGAGACGTCCTTGTTGGAGATCGAGGCGACATCGTAGGCGCGGAAGCCGCCCTTGCCCTCGGCTACGTACATGTATTCCCCGCGCAGCTGCAGGCAGTGGGCCGCCCCTCCGGTTTTGTGGGTGACGTTGACGATGTCTTCCTCGGCGTCCGCCTCGCCGCCTTTCAGGCCCTTCGCGAAAGGCTTGCCGCGGCGCCAGTTGATCAGCTCGCGGCCGTTCTTCTCCACGTGCAGCTTGTAGAAGTCGGGGTAGGCGTACTTGTGCAGATAGGAGCCGAACACCGCCTGCGGCTCGCTCCATTCGGTGACCCGGACAGCCTCCAGACCGCCTTCCAGGCCGACCCAGGCGTGCAGGCCCATGAAGTTGACCGTGTTGGTGCCGAGCAGCAGCAGCTGGGCCATGATGGCGTTGTTGTCGTTGGCCTCGGCGACGTGGCAATCGTCGCAGGTCTTGGTTTCGGTCTTGCGCACGGTGTGGGCGAAGTGCGGCGCGAAGGCCTGGCTCGAGTAGCCGCTGGCCGCGATCGGCGGCTGCTGGGTGTAGATCCGCTCGCGGTTGATGTTGGTCGATGACAGGACCAGCGCCGAGGACGAGCGCACCGGGGCGATCGTGTTGCCCTTGATCGTCGAGTGGCGGCCGAGTTGGAACATGTCGTCGCGCGCCACTTGCGGGTTGTAGGTCGCGTAGTTCCGCGTCTCCTCGCCTTCATACTTGTGGCTGGTGGTCTTCCAGTTGGCCTCGATGGGCAGGTGGCAGCCGCCGCAGGACGTCGTCCAGGAGGTGTGGCAGGCGTAGCATTCCATCTCGCCGTCCTTGTGGGCGAGGTTGGCCTTGTCGACACCGGGACCCCACTGGAAGGGCTTTCCGTCCTGGGTGATCTTGGCCATCAGCTTGGCGCGCGCGGCCCGGGGATTGAAGTCGGGGCTCGAGCGGTCGACCGAGTCCTTCACCAGGTGGATCTGCCATTCCAGCTTCGGGTCGATGATCGAGCGCTGCATCAGCACCCGCCGGCCGTCCTTCTCCACCCACTCGAAGCGCCGCTGGCCGTCGGGATTGCGCAACAGCGTCAGGTCCGTGCCTTCCGGGCTCGCCGCGACGTTGGAGGTGCGCAGCGTCGGATAGGCCGAGATGGTGCCGTGGCAGTCGCGGCAGCCGATCTCCACGGCATTGGCGACCTCGCCCATGATCAGGCCCGAACCATGGGCGTCCTGGCTGAAGTGGCAGTCGGCGCACTGCATGCCCTTCTCGGCGTGGATGTCCATCATGTGGACCGCCTTGCCGGCGCTGACGCCCGGTTCGACGAACTTGCCTTCGCCGGCCTTGCGCCACTTCTCCGGGTCGTCGTTGGCGACGATCTTGCCGTCGGCGTCCAGCAGGTTTCCATCCCGGTCGCGCTTGAACACGCCGCGGAAGTTCCATCCGTGGCCGTGGTAGTCGGCGAACTGGGTGTCCTTCAGCTTCGGATTTAGGTCGAAGACGTTGCGCAGGAAGTCGAGGCTGGCCCAAAGGCCGCGCGGCGCGGCGCCTTCCGGGTTGCGGTCCAGCACCTTCCGGATCTCGGCGGCGGTGGGATAGCGCTGCCGCTCCGGCCACATGAACGGCGCGTCGGCCTCGTAGTCCCACATGGTGTTGCCGAGGTAGGTGTTCATGAACATGTTCGGCTGGTGCATGTGGCAGTTCATGCACTGCGAGGTGGGGATCGCGCGGGTGAAGGCGTGCTCGATCGGGTGGCCGCTCTCGGTCTTGTCGATGGTCGGGTCGAGGCTCTGCGACTGCCCATCGCGGCCGAACTTAGCGTAGGTCAGGCTGTGCTGCGGCTGGCGGTCGTTGGCGTAGACCACGTGGCACCCGGCGCAGCCTGAGGAGCGATAGTCTCCCGGCTGGTCGTTGGTGCCCAAGAACCACATGAAAGGATCGTTGAGGCGGGTCTTGTGGATGTTCAGCACCGGGATCGCCACACGTAGGCCGGTGCCGGGGCCGCGGTTCGACTGGCGGATGTCCGGGCGGCCCGGCTCTTCCAGCTTCTGGATCTCGCCGGCGCTGTCGGGCAGGCCGATTTCCGGGAAGGTCGGGTTGATGGTGCGCCCGCCGCGCTCGAAGACGCGGAAGATGTCCCCCGGCGGGGTCACCTGCCAGGTGGGCACCGGATAGAGCGCGCCGATCGCGCCCTTGGCCTTCTGCTCCGGCGTCACGGCGCCGGGCGGATTGCCGGGCGAAAGCGTACGGGCGGGCTCGCCCTTTGCGGTGTAGGCCTCGCCCAGGATGGCAGTCTTGTTGGGTAGAATGCCGTTGTTGTAGGACGCGCCCTCCAGGAACATCGCCCCATTGGCCATAAGCGACCGCTCGGCCTTCTGGATGAGTTCCAGGTGGCAGGCGCCGCAGGACTCGCGGGCCACGCGGTAGTCCGAAGGATTCACGAAGCGAACGAACTCCGGCGCTTCGCGATTGAGCAGGGTGTAGCTCTGCTTGGGCTTGGCCGAGGACGGGAAATTCCACGCCTTCGGATAGCGCGGCAGGACGTGGGCGCGGTCGCGCAGGGCCGCGTATTCGGGCGAACCCTTCTTCAGCCCCGCGGCCGCAGTGACCGTCGCGTCGCCTCCATGGCAGTCGGCGCAGCCCAGAACCACGGCGGTGGATTTGTGCATCGAAGGCGCGTCGGAGGCCGTATGGCAGCTCTCGCAGCCGACGCTCTTGGCGTGCGCCTCGGCCTCGGTCTCGCCGGCCGGCGCGGAGGGCGCGGTGTGATAGGTCCGCGCGACCGGCTTTTCCTCGTCCCCCGCGGCACGCAGGGACGCAGGCGCGACCAGGAGCAGCGCCGCCAGCGCCGCCGCCCTCCAGCCGAAATTGCCTGCCCGCCCCATCTGGCTCCTAGAAGCTGAGAATCGCGTCCAGCAACACCGAATAGTACCGGTTGTCGCGGTTCGAGTTCGCAAAGAGATCGTTGAAGCCGGCGCCCGGATCCAGGATCGCGATCGAGCCGCGGAACACCAGATTCTGGCTCACCTTCGGCCGCCAGACCGCCGAGACCGAATAGTCCCAGCCGATGTCGCGCGGGATCGTGCCCTCGTTGCGCAGCGCCTGCAGCACCGCAGTGTTGTCGAACCACAGCCGGTTGATGTTGGCGCTGAGGCGCACGCTCGGCGTCAGGTCGAAGTCGACGCCCGTGCCCAGGAGGATCGTGCCGGGATTGTTGAAGTTGGACTGGCCTTCGGTCTTCGACGAGCGAAGATCGGCCAGCACGCCATTGCCGCCGTTCAGTGAGATCGCCTGGCCGCCGCCGATGAACGGGATCGACTGGCGGATCCAATAGCTGGTGTCGGCGCCAGCGAACTGCGGGTTCTCGAGGATGGCGTCGAAGCCCGTCTCGCGGTTGTCGCGCGGCCGGCTGTCGCCAGACGCATAGAGGGCCGAGCCGCGGACGCGGATCCAGTCAAAGTCGTAGGACGGCTCGAAGGCGGTAAACCAGGCCTGGATGTGCGCCGGCTGGCTGGTGAAGATCGAGTTCCGATCCTGGCCTGTAGCGCTGTAGGCCGAGGCCGTGAGGTTCAGCCGTCCGATGTGGCCGTCGGCGTTATATCCAAGGTAGACAACGTCGTAGTCGCGTCCCCTGTCATTGCCGATCAGCGCCGGACGCACCGGGAAGCCGTTCTGGTCGTAGTGGATGTCACCCGCCTCGCGGTCGCGGTCGTAGACCACGCTGACCTGCGATGTGATCCCTGGGAACGGCAGGTCCTGGCGATAGAGGTTGGCGACGAAGATCGAGTCCTTGCGCAGCGCCTGGCCCAGATCGTTCAGACCCGAATTGGTGTCCTTCTCGATGCGCTGGAAGGCCGCCAGGTTGTATTGCCAGCGATTGTTGTCGCGATCGCCGAAGAAGCGGACGCCGAGCTGGTTGTCCTGGAAAAGAAATCCCCGGAAGTCACTGGAAAATGGCTGGATTCCGACGCGGACGGAGTCGAAGTCGTAGCGGTCCGAGACGTTGCGGATGTGGTAGTCGATGAAGGCTTCCTGCACGCCAACGAAGGTGTCGTTGCGGTGCGTCGGGTTGGACGGGCTGATCGACAGGATCCGCTTCTCGGGCACCGAGGCGTAGTTGTCCTGGAACGCCAGTGTCAGGCGCGCCTCGATCTCCGGCGGCTTGAACGCCGTCGAGCCCTTGGTCAACGCCATGCCGACGATGAAGGTCTGGGAGCCGGCGAAGCTGTCGGCGCGGCCGAAGTTGTCGTTGCTGCCGGCCCGCACCGTGGTCTGGGAGCCCACTGGCAGCGGGAAGCTGCGCGGCTCGATCACGGTGTCGGAGATGCCGGTCAGGGTGAAGAACCAGTCCTGGGTGTTCCAGATCGGCCGGTCGCCCTTGATGGTGTTCTGGTTGTAGGGATCGAACCAGCGCGAATGCACGCCCACGGCCTCGATCAGCCGCCAACGGTCCGGGATCGGCACCAGGTCGGCGGGAAAGGCGTCCGGCGGCGGGGCGTTGATGGCGCCCTTGTTCTGCTGCGGCAGCTCGGCGGGCGGCAGGTCTTCCGGGCGACCGGGGCGACGGCGCGTGTCGGGCTGCGGGGGATCGAGGGAGGCGTCCGGCGCGGCCTCCAGCGGCGCGGCTGAGGCGACCAGCAACAGGTCCCCAATCGGGTCAGCCGCCATCGCCCGCTGGGCCAGCGGGGTCGTGGTGAGCAGGAGCGCAAGGAGCAGGCCGCCCCGCATTCCCTATTTTCCCTGACAGACGTTCTGGTCCGAGGTGTCCAGGAACGGTGCAAACGGACAGTTAACGTAAAGAAGTCGTTGCGCCGGCGCGGGCCCCACCAGCAGCTGGTCCGCCCGGATCGAAGTGTCCGCCTCGCCGATGCTCACACGGCTCGAAGCATTGAAAACGCCCAGGAAAGCGACCATGTCGTCCTGGTCGACGCCATCGCCGGAGACGCCGATCGCCCCGACCAGTTTTCCGCTGCGATAAATTGGCATTCCGCCCGGAAAGATCTGCAGGCCGTTCTGCAGCCGATTCTGCCCGGCCGCAGCGTCGGGCAGGAAGCTGCAGCGCGGCGCAGTGTCGGTGGGGCTGGCGCCGGTTACGAAGTTCAGGTGCTGGCCAAGGTTGGTGATGATCAGCGCCGACTGCAGGCCCGTGGAGAAGATGCTCCATTGGCTGATCGGCCGCGACAGCGGCCCGTTGGGCCGCCCGACCTGTCCGTCGGGGAATTGCGGGCGCGACAGATTGCCGATCGACCGGACGCTGAAGGCGGTCTTGCCATTGAGCGCCGTCGGGTCCGGGAAGAAGGTGCGCACGTTCTGCACGAAGCCGCGCACGTCGGCGCTGGGGTCGCCCGAGAGGTCCGTGGCGGCCGCGGGATTGGAGAAGAAGGCCGCGGTGCGCGCCTTCTGCACCGAGACGTCCGTGCCGAACACCGAGGCGTCCGGCGCGCGCACCACGCCCAGGATGACCCCATGGGTGTCGGTCACCGCGATCGACATCTGGGCGGTGCTGTTGGCCGGCTGGCGGATCGCGCCGCGGGAATGCGCCATCACCTTGAACGCTTCTTCCAAGAGCGCGGTCACTTCGGCGGCGGTGAGTGGGGCTGAGACGTCCGCGGCGTCGCTGCCGGCCCTGGGCGGATAGCGGTTCTGGCCCGCGCCATTGGTCAGGACGTACCCGCCGGGCTGTGAAAACTCCGCCGTGGTCGCGGCGCGCACGCCGGACCCTTCCTGGCCATAGACCTGGCCCGCCAGCACGCTCCCCCCGGCGTAGTAGCCGTTCACCGGCGTCAGCGATCCCGTCCCGGCCGGCAGGTTGGCGAACGGCGTGGCCGTCGCCGGACTTACCTTCAGCGTCGCGGTGGTGGCGTCGCTGTAGCGCAGCGTCGTGCCGTTAAGGCTTACATTGTCGGCGGTGATGGTCGCGGGGGCTGAAAACCCGTTGGTGGCGGCCAGCGCGACGTTCTCCTCGTCGTCGTTGTCGATGTTGGAGATGTCCGGATCGAAGCCGTAATCGCCGTCGGACATCACGCCCACGCCGCCCACCAGCGTGCCGTTCTTGTAAAGCGGGAAGCCGCCGGGATCGGCCGCTAGGCCGAGCGGCGAGCGCTTCGGCCCGATGAAGGCGGCCGCGCCGCCTGCGGCGTTGAACCGCGCCGTCAGGTCCGAACAGGGCAACGAGGAGAACTGCACGCCGAACAGCGGGCCGCTGGGCAGGCCCACCGCCGCCGGGCTGGGCGGGAAGTTCTGCTGCACGATCATGCTGGCCGTGCGCGTGGAGAACGCCTGGCCGGCGGACGACAGGTAGGCGCCGGTGATCGCCTTGGAGATCGCCGCGGCTGCGGCCGGAGCGACCACGCCCTGGGCGTCCAGATTGCCGCCCGGCCCGGGCCGGATAGTCGCCGTCGCCCGGGCGCCGGTCATGGTGTAGACGGCCAGCACGTTGCCGACCCGGTCGGTGACCGCGATCACCCCTGGCGTACCGCGCGCCTTCGCCTCGCCGACCGCCTGGGCGACGATCTGCTGGACATCGGCGGTGCTGAGCGAGTCCGTGCCCGGCGCGGCGTAGGGGCTGGAGGTCGTCGTCGTCGTCGTGGTGGTCGTCGTCGAGCTCGATCCGCCGCCACCGCCGCCACAGGCCGCCAGCGCCAGGGCTGCGGCCACCGCCAGCGCCGTTCCGAAAGGTCCGCGCCTCATTTCAGACCCCTCGCCTTGTCAGCCGCCTGTTGCAGAGCGGCCCGCGCCTCGGCTGCGTGGAAGGCGGTTGGGTCGCGTACGGCCTGATAGGCCCGGTCGAGATCCGGACGCAGGCGCGCGGCGGCCGCCCGGTCAATCGCGCCCTCGGCCACCAATGACCCCAACAGCGTATCGGCCGCCATCACCGCCTGGGTGACGCCTTCGAAGTCGGTATAGCGCCGGGCGTTGTCGCCGCTGAGCACGGCCTCGAAGATCGCCAGGGTGTCGGCGCGGCTGAAGCTGCGCGCGTTGAAGGCGTCGGCCAGTTCGCGCGAGGTCGCGGCCAGCTTGGCGGCCTGGCTTGCGGCGACTGCCCCGTTCTGCGCCAGGGCCTGGTGGAAGCTCTTCACCTCGCCCTCGAAGCGCGCGGACAGCGCCGGCGCGGCCACCTTCGCCGCCGCCGACAGCATGATCATGTTCTCGTCGTTGAACGGCGGCGTCCCGACCGGGATCGGCCGGCCGGGATTGGGTTCCGAGACGGGCCGCCACTTGGGGTCGTTGGAGAAGGTCCGGTGGCAGCTCTGGCAGTCGAAGAACAGGAACTCGGGGAACACCCCTCCAGGGTTCTTCGCACCGAACAGGGTCAGCGACCGGTCCAGAGCCATGGCCTGGCCCACCGCCCAGGTCTTGACGCCGCCGGCCGCGACCTTGTGACGGGCGATATAGTCGGCGTCGACGTCGTGGTGCTTCTGCAGGGCGGTGAAAAGGTCGAGCTCGAAGGCGATCTGCGGGTGGCCGGCGGCCATCATCTGGTGGGTGACGAACTGATTGGGACTGGGGCCGCCGAAGTGGCAGTCGAGGCAGCGCGCCGCGCGCACCTTTGGCTCGTCGAGGGCCAGCATGCCACGGCTGACGTTGGCCGCGTGGGTGGCCCCGAGCGCGTAGTGGCTGGCGATCCAGCCACCCGCCCCGCCGTGGCAGGCCTCGCAGCCGACGCCGTCGGAAAGTTGGAAGCGCGCGCCGCGCTGAGCCGGCGGCGCCGGGTCTGCGTGGCAACCCAGGCAGGCCGGCGCCCGCTCCGCCGGTCCCAGGCCCAGCTTGGCGCTGATCGCCTCGGCGCGCGGCTGCGTCAGCACCTTCCAGGCGCGGCTGTGGGCGCCGGCCTCGCTGTGCGGGTCCTGCCAGGTGATCAGCTCGTTCTGGCGCACGGTCAGGCCGCTGGGCGCGGGCCGGCTGTGGCAGGTGGAGCCGGAGCAGGAGGCGACGCCTTCGTGCACGCCGGCGCGCCCGCCGAGCGGCGGATCGGGGTCAGCCCAGGCAGCGCGAACCGCGGTCATCGCCACGACCGCCGCAAGCGCGGCGGCCAGCAGGCCGATCAACCCGGTTGCGCGTCCCCGCCCCATTGGCGCTCCAACGATACCCAGCCCGGAATCGTAGACCCCCGACCAGGGCTTAGGTAGCAGTATTGGCGGCTGCCATGAAGGCCCGTTTGGACGATGTGAAACAGCTTTCAACCGAGACGCGAAGTCGCTGTTAACCCAACAAAACCATTGCAAAACTGCGTCATCGCAAGCATTAAAAATTGGTTGAGTTGGGGGAGGCTACGCATGAGGGCGCCTCGCGTAGGCCTAGGAGCGCGCGCCGCACTAACGCTTGCGACGACCGCCCTGGCGGCCGGCGGTCATGCGTGGGCGCAGGCGACGCCCGGGGCTGTGCCGCCAACAGCAGCCCAAGCCGGCGCCTCGGCCCCCGAATTGAACCCCGCCGCGCGGGTGCCCCGGCTGCAGGCGCGGGACGCCGACATCTTCTCCCCCGAGCCGCCCGGCCCTTGCCCGCTGGCGGACTCCTCGGTCGAGATCAACCTGACCTCGGTGAGCTTTCGCGGCGCGACGGCCCTGAAGCCCGAGGGGTTCGAGGCCGCCTATCGCCCATTCATCGGCGCCCCGCAGAAGGTGGGCGTGATCTGCGAGATCCGCGATCGCGCCGCGCGCGCCCTGTTCGACCGGGGCGTGCTGGCCCGCGTCGAGATCCCCGAGCAGCGGATCAGCGGCGGGGCGCTGGTCCTCGACGTGATCGAGGCCCACGTCGTCAATGTGCGGGTGCGCGGCGATATCGGCCCGGCCCAAGGGGCGGTCGAGCGCTACGTCGAGAAGCTGCGCGGCATGAAGCCGTTCGATATGCGCAAGGCGCAACGCTACCTGCTGCTGGCGTCCGACATTCCCGGTGTGCGGGTGCGCGCGGCGGTGAAGCCCTCGATCAGCGCCGAACGCGGGGCGGTGGACATCGACGTCACGGTGACCCGCACGACCTTGAGCGCCGTCGGCAACGTCCAGAACCTGGGCTCAAAGGCGGTCGGGCCGTGGGGCGGCCTTGTGCGCGGCGACGTCCGCAGCCTCACGCCGCTCGGGGAAGACACCACCCTGGTGGCCTTCCACACGCTGGATTCCAACGAGCAGTGGGTGGTGCAATTGCTCGAGGCGGCGCGCATCGGCGGCGACGGCCTGATCGTCCGGGCCTCCGCCGTCTATGGCGAAAGCCGGCCCGGCGACGTGCTGAAGCCCCTGGACCTGACGAGCACCTCGGTCGTGGGCAATCTCGAGGTGGCCTATCCGCTGGTCCGCCACCGCCGCGCCAACCTGAATCTGGCCGGCGGCCTCGACCTGGTGAACCAGGAGACCGACCTGGGCGACGGCGGCGGCAAGCTGACCGAGGACAAGGTCCGCGTGCTCTATGCGCGCCTCGACGGCGACCTGCGGGTCAACGCCTTCGACCGGCCCGTGGCGATGAGCGCGGCGCTGACGTTGCGCAAGGGCCTTTCGGGCCTTGGGGCCAGCGAGGCTGGTTCGGACCTGCTGACCCACGGCTTTGCGGCGCCGGACGCCTGGCTGGTGCGCGCTAACGGGTCGATGGGCGCGCCGCTGGTGGGGCCGATCAGCGGCGAAATCCGCGTCCAGGCGCAATATTCCGACAAGCCGCTGATGCCCTACGAGCAGATCACGCTGGGCGATCTCAGCGTCGGGCGCGGCTACGATCCGGCGGTGGCGCTGGGGGATTCCGGCGCCGGGGCCTCCTTCGACCTGCGCTACAACCCGATCCCGGTCGGCCCGAAGATCATCATCGCGCCCTACGTCTTTTTCGATGTGGGCGCCGTACATAACAACGATACCGCGCTCTCCGGTCTGGCGGAGAACCGCACCCTGCGGTCCTTCGGCGCAGGTGTGACGCTGAGGCTGGCCAACCGGGCCAATCTGGACGTCACTTACGCGCAGCCGATCGACCCTGTCGTGGCCGGCGGCGTGCGGCCGTCGCCGCGCCTGCTGATCAACCTGACCGCCAGCTTCCTCTAGGGTGGGAGATGTGACCATGACCTCATCGCCCGCTCATCGTCCGCTCCGCCGGGGGCGGCAGGACCTCCTGGGCCGCACGGCGCTGTGCGGCGCGCTGATGGGTTTGGCGGCCCTGGCCACGCCGGCGGCGGCCCTGCCCTCGCTGGGCGGCAGTCCGCAGGTCAACGCCGGCGGCGGCCTGCCCAATATCGCCACCAAGCCCGGCGAGATGGACATCACCCTGAACGGCGCGCGCACGGTCATCGACTGGGCGAGCTACAACGTGGCCGGCGGCGAGACGGTTCAATACACGTTCGGCGCCCGCAACTGGATCGTCCTCAACCGCATCAACAGC
>NZ_SSMZ01000009.1 GCF_004799395.1 Phenylobacterium sp. | reverse complement strand
CCGACCAGGCGCCGTTGAACACCGGATTGATCCCCTCCATCAGCTTTGTGATGTCGCGGTCGAAGTTCCCCAGTACGCCGGCCGAAAACGCGATGCCGATACCGGCGATCGCGCCGCCGGCGATATAGCCCGAGGCCATCAGGACGCCCGGGCTGCGGTCCGATTCCGCCGATAGCTCGGCCTCCGACAGGGTCTCGGCATGGGCCAGGCCGCGGCTGCGGCGATCCACCAGCCAGCGCACGGCGCCGCCGATGAAGATCGGCAGCGATGACGAGATCGGCAGGTACACCCCGACCGCGAACGCCAGCGACGGGATGGCGCACATCTCCAGCACCACCGCGATCATCACGCCCAGCAACACCAGCGCCCAGGGCAGCTGGCGATTGAGGATACCCTTGATGATGTAGCTCATCAGGGTGGCCTTCGGCGCGTCGAACTTGGTCACCTTGGTGCCGTCCGGGCGCACCTTGACGTGGCCGTTGATGCCGGGATCGACCAGATAGGCCAGCGTGCCGTCGTCGCGGACCAGGTAGCGCGTCGCCGCGCCGCCGGACGGGTCGGCCTTCTGCCAGACGTGATAGACGCCGCTGTCCTGGGCGTGTTGCGAACCCGTCAGGGCTTCGGTCGGCAGACCGGGTACGGTCGCGGCCGGCACGGCGGCCGGTCCGGCCGGCTGCGGCACATAGACGGTGGCCGCCTGGTTCAGCGAAAGCAGGATCGGCCCGAGCGCGAGGGCCGAGGCCAGGGCCCCGATCATGATCGCGATCTGCTGCGCCCGCGGCGTGGCGCCCACCAGGAAGCCGGTCTTCAGGTCCTGAGACGTCGAGCCGGCGTTGGACGAGGCGATGCAGACGATGCCGCCCACCGAGAGCGCGGTGACGAAGTAGCTAGGACCCGTCCAGCCCAACAGCAGGAAGATCAGGCAAGTGAGCAGCAGCGTCGCCACCGTCATCCCGCTGATCGGATTGGAGGACGAGCCGAGCTCGCCGGTCAGCCGCGACGAAACCGTCACGAACAGGAAGCCGAACAGCACGATCAGCATGGCGCCGGCGATGTTCATATGCAGCGAGGGCGACAACAGGATCGCGACCACCAGAACGACCACGCCCAGGCCGACCCATTTCAGCGAGAGGTCCTGGTCGGTGCGCGGCAGGACGCTGGCCTGGCCCTCGGCCGCCGTCGGCTTGCCGCGGAAGTCGGCGAGGCCTGCGGTCAGGCTGCGCCAGATGGTCGGCAGGGCGCGCGCCAGGCTGATCAGGCCGCCGGCGGTCACCGCGCCTGCGCCGATGTAGAGGATGTAGGCGCTGCGGATGTCGCCGGGCGACATGCCGCTGATCAGATCCTTGCCGGGCGCGATGACGCCGGTGGCGGCCGAGCCGAAGAACTGGATCATCGGGATCAGCACCATGTAGGCCAGCACCCCGCCGGCGGCCATGGTGGCGGCGATCCTGGGACCGATGATGTAGCCGACGCCCAGCAGCTCCGGCGAGATCTCGGCCGCGATGGAGGCCTTGGCCAGCGGCGCGCCGAAGATCTGTTCCGGGGTGTCCTTCCACAGCTTGAAGACGCCTTCCGCCAGCTTGTAGACGAGGCCGATCCCGAAGCCCGCTACAATGGTCCGCGCGCCGGCGGAGACCTCGGCCTCGGTCTGCGCCTGGCTCGCCTCCAGCCCCATCTCGTGCTCTTCGCGTGTGGCGCCGGCCTTCAGCACCTCGGCGCAGGCGGTGCCCTCCGGATATTTCAGGATGCCGTGCTGTTCGACGATCAGGGCGCGGCGCAGGGGGATCATCATCAGGATGCCCAGGAGACCGCCGAGGATCGCCACCAGCATCACCCGGGCGATTTCCATGTCGAAGCCCAGGATCATGATCGCCGGCATGGTGACGCCGAGCCCGAAGGCGATGGACTCGCCGGCCGAGCCCGCCGTCTGGACGATGTTGTTCTGCAGGATCGAGGCCTTGGCGATGCCGAACCGCTGCAACAGTCGGAAGAGGGTGATCGAGATCACCGCCACGGGAATCGAGGCCGAGACCGTCAGGCCGACCTTCAGCACCAGATAGAGCGACGAGGCGCCGAAGATCACGCCCAGAACCGCTCCTGTGACCACGTGCAGGATCGTCAGTTCGGGGACCTTGGCGCTGGCCGGGATGAACGGCCGGAACGCCGGCCTGGGCGCGGCGATCCTGGCCGGCTTGTCGAGGGTGTCGGTCACGCGAGGCTCTCCGAAGCGTGCCGCGACTAGACCATGCGGCGCCGGCGTCCGCTAGGCGTGCGTCGCGGCCTGCGCCTTGCGGCCGAACCGCCGCTCGACCGCGGGCGTGAGGGCTGTCAGCAGGAACCCCAGCGTCGCCCAGGCCGTGTCCAGGACGCTGAAGGCCACGACGACGGCGGCGGCGACAAGCAGCACCGCCAGGCCGATGAAATTGTCGCCGACCTCCTCGCGCTCCGCAGACGGCGCGGCGCGGGCGGCGAGCCAGGCGGTCAGGGACAGGCCCACCAGGTTGACGGTGTACAGCCAGATGGCCGGAGCCCGGGATCCGAAGCGGCCGATCATCAGGGTGGAGAACGGCATCATCGTCACCAGGAAGAGGTGGACCAGCGACCAATTCACGTAGCGGGCGCCGACCGGTGCGTGGCTGGTGCGCCCCAAGATCATCCCGCGCCAACGGCCGGCCAGCACCGCGAAGCTGAGCGCATAAGGCCAGAACTTCGGAATCAGGCTGACCAGCAGGGCGGTCACCTGGCTGTCAGTGGTGAAATCCACCCCGTCCGGAACGCGGATCTCCAGCACCAGCAGGGTCATGGCCACCCCGTAGATGCCGTCAGCCAGGGCGTCGAGGCGGTGACGTGGATACATGCTCGCCACCTTCCGACGCTTCGCCTGGATCCGCCAAGACAGGGGTTCAGCTGGCGTGCTGCGCCTTGCCGCCGGGCGCAGCCACGATCAGCTTGATGATCGCTTCGGTGACGTGGGGCTCCAGGCCTTCGGTGTGGCCCTTGTCCAGCCGCTCCACGTCGGCGACGATCCGGCCGCCCTGGCACTTGGGATAGACCCAGATGTGCGCCGTCCCGGGCCGGGCCTTCATCCCCCACACCGGATAGCCCTGGCGAGCGTAGTCCCAGACATAGCCGGGCTGGGTGTCGACCACGTCCTTTTCCTCGACGCGAGGGCTGCAGCCGAATTCCTCGGCCAGAGGGGACGTCGCCGGCAGGTTCACGATCTCATGCTCGCCGGTTTCGAAGATGTGGCTGAACTGGCAGGCTGGCAGGTTGGCGCCGCCCAACGGGCCGGCGCCGCCGCCGGCCGGGCGCGGATCGGGCGGCGAGCCATCGGCCTTCGGCGGGCCGAAGCGCGGGTTGATCTCCGCGCGACCGACGCGGCCGCCGGAGAGACTGAGCAGGCCGTCCACCTTGTCCTTGAAAAAGTCCGAGCAGACGATCCGGTGCGAGGTCGCCCCGCCCTGGCTGTGGCCGGCCAGCCAGAAGGCCTTGATGTTCTGCTTTCCGAAGGCGTCGAAGACCGCGGTGGTGATGTTCTGCAGGTGGACGTCGTCGGCGTCCGGAACCCAGACCCGCACGCCAGGCTGACCGGGGACGCGGCTCGGCGACGTCGCCGCCGTGGGCGTCGCCACCACCAGCTTGTATTTGTCCTTGTAATCGAAGGCCGGGAAGTAGTGGCGCTGCCACTGGCCGATCGAGCCGGCCCCGTGGATATTCAGGATGAAGATGACCTTGTCACCCGGCTTCAGATCGCAGGGGTAGTCGAGCCAGAACTTGCGGCCGGTCTTGGGGTCCGTCGCATTGCCCGGATCGGCCAGCATCGGCGCGCAGGCATCGCCGTTGCAGTGCGCCGGCGCCGGACTCTTGCAGGCCACGCCCAGCACGTCCTTGGCGCTGGCGGCGCCCGCGGCGCAGAGCGCGGCCAATGCGGCCAATCCGACGGCCAGCGTCGTTCCGATCCTGCGGTTCATGTCGTCCCTTCCGAGCGGACGCCCTTGCTGGCGTCTTGGCGGGCCCAGGTTAGCAATAGCCGGCGCGTCTGGCGAGCAGGACTGACTAGCGAACCGCGACCAGCTCGACTTCGCCGCCGTTGATCGTGGCGATGTCGCCCTCGGCCTTGCCCAGCAGGGCGCGGGCCAGGGGCGAGGCGTAGGAGACGCTGCCCTTGGCCGGGTCGGCCTCGTCCTCGCCGACGATGCGGAAGGTCTGGCGGCGGCCGTCCTCGCGCTCGATCTCCACCGTCCCGCCGAACTGCACCTTGCCAGCCTGCGGTTCGGGCTCGGTGAGTTGGGCGCTGCCGCGGCGGGCGGACCAGTAGCGCAGGTCGCGGGTGGCCCGCGCCATGGCGGTGCGGTCGGCGCTGATGCCGCCCTCGGCCTGGGCCGCGGCGTAGGCCGCCCGGGCGCTGGCCAGCTCGGCGTCAATGGCCGCCAGGCCGGTGGCGGTGACCAGGTTCGGGTGTGTCGAGACTGGCCGGTCCGGCAGGTTCGCCGCCTGGGCCTCGTAGTCTTCCTCGCGGGTGAAGGCGACAGCCATCAGGCGTAGTCCAGATTGGGGTACCAGTCGGTCCCGCGCCCCTCGGGCGTATCGTCCAGGATTCCCCACATCGGCCCCGGGTCCGGCGCGCCGCGCGGGTCCTGGCCGGGGTCGGCGGTCGAGCCCGTCATCTCGCCGGACCAGAAGTGCCGGATGGTCCCGTCGCGCCGGGTGAAGACGTTGAAGGCCGGAATCTCCGAGCCGTCGGGCAGGAGGCCGAAGTAGTCGCGGCTGTAGGCGTCGTTCAGGTCGGTGACCAGCTGCAGGTTCTTCCAGCCGCGCTCCTGTTTCCAGGCGATCAGCTTCTCGATCGGCGAGCGGGCCACCACGATCAGCGACAGGCGCTGGGCGAGGTCGGCGGCGTTGCCTTCCCAGGCGCCCAGGAGGTTGGTGCACATCGGACACGGCCGCTCCCGCTGCGGACCGAACATGTAGCTATAGACGGCGAGCGTCGGCTTATCGCCGAACAGGCCTGCGAAGTCGGTCTTCGAGCCGTCTTCGCGCTGGAACCGGTAGTCGCCCGTGACCGCGCCGCCAGGCGGCAGGGCCCGGCGCTGATCGGCCACCCGCTCGATGTGGCGGCGGAGTTCGATCTCCTCGGCCAGGAGCGCAGTGCGAGCGGCGCGGTACGCGGCGCTCTCGTTCGGCAAGCGCACCGGGTTGTCGCGGGCCAGCTTGGCGGCCGGCGTCAGGGTGTCGATCTTGGCGTCCATCGATGATCCTCCGGGGCCCCGGAGGGACAATCGGCCCAATGGGCGGCAAGTTCCAGATGGATTGCGAACGCGCCGGTCAGCGGGATCCGCCGTTGGCCCTGACATCGGATCGCGCCAGACTCAGGCGTTAATCCGCTGCTCGCCGATCCGGCCGTAAGGATCGCGGGCTCGCCCGCCTGGAACGCCGCCGATGATCTTGCGCCTCTCGCAGTTCGCACACCTGGTTCCGGTGTCCGACGGGCGCGTGCTGGTGATCCATGCCGCCACCCAGATGCGGCTGGTAGTCGACCGCGAGTTGGCTGAGACGATCGCCTTCTTTCGCGAACCACGCGACCTTGGCGACCGGGAAACGCCCGTGGCTTTTGCGCCCCTGATCGAGCGCCTGATCCTGACCGACAAGACCCCCGAGGCCGAACTGGCCGACCTTACCGGCGAACTCGGCGCCTACTACGGTCGCGATCCCGTCGAGGCCCTGGACCGCATGCGGCGCGAGGCCAAGGAGGGCGGCGAGGCCTACTGGGCGACGGGCGCGGCGCTCGGGGCGACCGACCTGGCGCCCGGGGCCAAACGGCTCGACGTGCTGCTGTTCGGCGACTGCGACATCCAGATGGAGGCCGATTTCCTGCGCCGGGAGGCCGCCACGCGCGGCATCGACCTGCGGGTCGCCGCCACCTTCCCCGACGACCTGCGCCTGGCCGCCGAACGCAAGCATGACGCGATCATCATCGGCGCGCTCTCCGCCCGCTACGCCATCACCGACCCACTGGCGGCTGACAGCCAGGCGCCGCCTTGCGCGCCCTACATCGCTCAGGCGCGGGGGATCATTGAGGGCCTGCGCGCCCACACCGCCGCCCCGATCCTGATCGACAACCTTCCAGAGCCCACGATCCAGCCCCTCGGCCTGGCCGACCGCGGCGGCTACGGCCACCGCAACCGCTTCCGCCTGGCCAATATCCTGCTGTCGGACCTGGCCGAGGGCTATCCGGACGTGCACGTCATCGATGTCGCGGCCGTCTTGGGCGCGGTCGGAGCCGAGCGGCTGCTGGACGACGGCCAGGTCGGCTTCACCCACTTCGGCTCGCCCGGCTGGATGCTGCAGCGGCCGGCCGAGGAGAAGTCCGCGGTCCACGACATCTTTCCCGACCTCGCGCCGCTGGCGCAGGCGGTCGGCGGTGATCCCTACGGCCGCGAAGCGGTGATGGCCAAGGCGCACGTGGACGCCCTGCTGGTGGTCACCGGCCTGGACCGCAAGAAGTGCGTCATCGTCGACCTGGACGGGGTGCTGTGGCCCGGCGTCCTCGCCGAGACCGGGACGCCCTTCGCCTGGTCGCCAGAGGTCAGCGGACCTTTCTCCTACATCGGCCTGTTCTTCGGCTTGCACGAAGCTCTGCTCAGCCTGAAGCAGCGCGGTATCCTGCTGGCCTGCGTTAGCAAGAACGACGAGGCCACGGTCCGCGACCTCTGGACCTACGAAGACCACTACCCGCGCGAGCGGCTGCTGACCCCCGCCGACTTCGTCACCTGGCGGGTCAACTGGACCAACAAGGCCGACAACATCGCCTCGATCGCCGAGGAGCTGGGCTTCGCGCTCGAGACATTCCTGTTCATCGACGACAATCCGGTGGAACGGGAAAATATCCGTCAGCGCCTGCCGGAGGTCGAGGTCTGGGGCGAGGAGCTGTTCAGTCTGCGCCGGCGGTTGCTGACCGACCCGCGCCTCCAGGTCCCGCGGGTGACCGAGGAATCCGCCCAGCGCACCGCGCTCACCCAGGCCCAGCTCAGCCGTCAGCGCACCCGCGCCGACAGCGCCGACGAACAGACCTTCGTGGCTTCGCTCAATGTGCAGACCGACATCGTGCGCCTGGAGCCCGGCGCGCGCCTCGACCGGGTTGAGGAGCTGTTCCAGCGCACAACCCAGTTCAACGCCACCGGCGCCAAGTTCTCGGCTCTGGACCTCGCCCATCTGATCCTGCGCGATGACGCCAGCGTCTTCACCGTCCAGGTGTCCGACCGCTTCGGCGACCACGGCCTGGTGGGTGCGGCGGTCATCGACGCCGGCGAGATCACGGCGCTGGCCTTGAGCTGCCGGGTGCTCGGCCTCGGCGTGGAGCACGCCTTCCTGCAACATATCGTGCAAGCGCTCAGCGCCGACCGCACGGACCTGACCGCGCGGATCATCGAAACCTCGCGCAATACGCCCGTGCGCAACCTCTACCGCGACAACGGCTTCGAGCTGATCGGTGACAACCTCTGGCGCCGCAGCCTGGAAGCCTGAGCTTTCAGGCCGACAGCGCCGCGCGCTGCGCGCGGTCGGGATCTTCTTTCATCGTGCAGACCGCATCGAACAGCATGTTGGGGATGGCGCCCGTCGAGACCGGCGGCCAACGCGGCAATCCCTTGTGGTTGGGGTTTCCGGAGCGGGCGAAGGCGATCCAGGCGTCGGACATCTTCGCCGACAGGGCGCGCGCCTCGGCCGTGCCGCCGGTGGCGTTCAGGCAGCGGTCCACATTGTCGAAGGCATAGGCCATCTCGGCGCAGTGGAACGCGCGGACACGCCCGTCGAGCACGGTCTTCGGATTGTAGTCGAAGCGATAGAGCCAGGCAGGCGCCGCGCCCTGCTTCGCCTTGGCCTGGGCCTGGACCACGGCCGGCAGGCGGAACTGCGCCGAGACGATGCGCGACAGGATCTCCACCGGCCTGGCCTTCGGATCGGCCGCCCGGAAGGCCGCCCAGGCGGCGGGCGACGCCCCGCCGAAGGACTTGGCCGTGACCCTGGCGCGGTCCTCGTCAATGTCCTCCAGGGCGGCGTTACCCAGGCTGGGCGAGAACTCGTTGAGGTTGACGCCGATGATCATCGGCACATCGGCAGACAGCGCCGGCGCGCCGTTCGTCCAGGTCGGTCCAGGGATCGCATGGCCGTCAGCCACCGGCGCCCAGCCAAGGTTGATCTTGCCTGGCGGAGACTTCGGCATGGCGTTCTTCGCCTTGTCCGCGGCGGCGACGAGCGCCATGGGCGGCACGGCGGCGAGCTTGCCGAGGTCGCCAGGCGCGATGTCCAGGTTCTTCAACACCGCTTCGGCGAGGCGCCGGGTGTAGCCGGTGTCGCCCACGTCGAGCAGCGAGCCGCTCTCGACGATCGCCTTGTGGAACAGGCCCTTGGCCGACGGCATGGCCATCAGCGTGGAGACCTTCGCGCCGCCGCCGGACTGGCCGAAGATGGTCACGTTGCCCGGGTCGCCGCCGAAGGCCGCGATGTTGTCGTGGACCCACTGCAGGGCGACCACTAGGTCCAGCTGCCCCGCGTTGCCGGACATGGCGTAGCGGGGATCGCCGAAGGACGACAGGTCGAGGAAGCCGAAGCCGCCCAGCCGGTGGTTCACCGAGACGAACACGAGGTCGCCTTTGCGGGCCAGCCGCTCGCCGTCATAGGCGGGCAGTTCCTGCGACGAGCCGGTCTCGTAGCCGCCGCCGTGGATCCACACCATCACCGGCCGCGCCTTGCCGGTGACGCCGCCCGACCAGATGTTGAGCCGCAGGCAGTCCTCGCCCGGATAGCCGTCGTCCCAGTCGTAGATGAACGCCGTCTCGTCGTTCTGCCAGCCGCCGCGCGCCACCTGCGGGCAGCAGGGGCCGTAGGTCAGCGACGGTCGCACGCCCTTCCACGGCGCCGGCGCCTCCGCCGGCAGGAAGCGCGCCGCGCCGGCCGTCGTTTTGCCGTACGGAATGCCTTTGAATGTGTAGACGCCCTGGCGCACGCAGCCGCGCACCTTGCCGGAGCGGGTCTCGACGATGGCCGACGGCGGCGTCGACAGAAGCTGCGTCCCGACGCCCGCGCTGCCACCCTGTTTCGCCTCAGCCGGCGATCCGGCCGCCGCCATCAACCCGCCGACGGCGCCCGCCGTCAGCAAGCCCCGCCGCGCCACGCCCTCCCGGACCTCGCCCATCGCCGTCTCCCCTGATTGTTGAGGGCATCCGACCACCGCGCGAGGTCCCTGGCAACGGCCGGACCCCCGTTGCGCCTTGGCTGGCGCGCGCTATCGTCGGGTCATGAAACCTGTCCTCGGCCTCGCCTTGATTCTCGCCGTCGCCGCGGGCGCAGCCGCCGCGGCTCCGCCGCAGCCCGACTATCACCCCAGCATGGGCGACCTGATGACCATGGCCGTGCAGCCGCGGCACACCAAGCTCGCCTACGCCGGACAGGCGCGTAACTGGGCTTACGCGGCCTACGAGGCCGACGAATTGCGCCACGCCTTCGACCGCATCGCCAAGACCATCCCGGTCTACCGCGACAACGACATCGCCGGCGCCGCCCAACAGAACATGAAGGCGCCGCTCGACGCCATCGACGCGGCGATCAAGGCGCGCAATCCGGCGGCCTTCTCGCTCGCCTACGGCAAGGTGACCAAGGGCTGCAACGCCTGCCATCAAAACCTTTCCCACCGGGAAATCGTGATCAGATCGCCCACCTCCGGCGCCTATCCCGACCAGGATTTCGCGCCGCATCCCGCCAAATAGGGAAACCGCGGCGGCGGTTTCGAGTTGATGGGGAACCCAAGTTCAGGAGGCCCTCATGCCCGCCAAATCCGCCGCTCAACAGAAGGCCGCCGGCGCGGCGCTCTCCGCCAAGCGGGGCGACACACCGAAGTCCAAGCTGAAGGGCGCGTCCAAGTCGATGATGTCGATGAGCAAGGCGGAGCTGGAGAAAATGGCCCACACCAAGCGCAAGGGGAAACCCGAGCACGTTGCCGGCAAGTAACTTGCGTCCGCGCCTCCCCACCGCCTAGCAAGGTCCAGGCTGGCCAGATCGCTGGCAGTTTGGGGAGGTTTGCATGACCCGGATCACCCGCCGCGCGTTGGCCGCCGTCCCGCTGGCTCTGGTCGCGGGACGCGCGCTGGCCCAGCCCAGGCCTCTGCCGGCCGCGCCGGCGCCGGCCTCGCCGTGGCCCGACGCCACCGAGACCGCCGCCCGCATCCGCCGCGGCGAGATCACCGCCGCCGAGGTGGTCGAGACCGCCATCGCGCGCGCCGAGGCGATGCAGGGCACGCTCAACTTCATCGTCAATTCCGACTTCGACCGCGCGCTGGCCAAGGCAAAGGCCGGACCGCCCGCCGGGCCGTTCGCGGGCGTGCCGTTCCTGGTCAAGGACCTGGTCGACTACAAGGGTCTGCCGACGCGGGGCGGGTCGCAGTCGCAGCGCCGCGCGCCGCCGGCGACCGTTCAGGCGCCCAACTGCGACGCCTTCGATCGCGCAGGCCTGATCGTGCTCGGCAAGTCGGCGACGCCGGAAGCGGGCTTCCTGCCGAGCACCGAGCCCATTGCGACCGGACTGACCCCCAATCCCTGGGACCTGACGCGCTCCCCCGGCGGCTCGTCGGGCGGCTCAGCGGTCGCCGTGGCGGCGGGAATCGTGCCCGCGGCCCACGCCACTGACGGCGGCGGCTCGATCCGGATCCCCGCCAGCCACTGTGGCCTGTTCGGGCTCAAGCCCTCCCGCGGCCGGATCGACGACTTCGAAGGCAAGGACGGCATCACCGCCTTCGGCGTCGAGCATGTGCTCACCCGCAGCGTCCGCGACAGCGCCGCCCTTCTGGCCCTGACCGAGGATCACAAGCCGGACGCAAGCTATCCGCCAATCGGCGTCGTGGACGGTCCGAACAAGAAGCGCCTGCGCATCGGCGTTATGCTGGCGAACGGTGAAGGCCATTCGCCGACGGCCGAGGTGGTCGCCGCCAACGATCACGCCGCCAAGCTGGTCGCGGCCTTGGGCCACCGCGTCGACTATGTCCGCCTGCCCTACGACGGCGACCAGTTCATCCACGACTTCCTGGCGCTCTGGGCCAGCAGCGCCAAACAGCTGGCCGACCGCGTGGCGAGGGTCACAGGCCGCCAACCCGACGACACCGTGCTGGAGCCCTTCAGCCTGGGCTTGGTCGAGATGGCCGCCCGCGCCAAGCCACAGGAGCTGGGCCAGGCGCTGAAGCGCCTGGAGGCCAATGTCCTGGCCTACGACACCTGGTTCACCGCCTATCAGTTCGACGTGGTGCTCTCACCGGTGCTGTCCTCCGGGCCGCCGAAGCTGGGCGAGATCGGCCCCCTGGTTGCCTTCGACACCCTGGTGGCGCGGCTGATCGAGTACGTGGGCTACACCCCGATCCACAATATCGCCGGCGCCCCGGCCATGAGCGTGCCGCTCTCCTGGACGCCGGAGGGATTGCCGATCGGGACCATGTTCGCCGCCCGCGCCGGCCAGGAACGCATGCTGTTCGAACTCGCCTATGAGCTGGAAGCCGCCAATCCCTGGGCGCACCGCATCCCTTCGGTCCACGTCTAGGCCGCCAGCCCCTGCAGTCGTGCGGCGATTTCGCGGACGCGCTCGGGACCGCCGAGCAGCTGGCGATTGAGACCCAGGCGCTTGAACCAGAAGTGCAGCCCGAGCAGGTCGGTGATGCCCATGCCTCCGTGCACCTCGGTCGCCGTGCGGGCCACGAAGCGGCCGACCTCAGAGGTCAGCGCCTTGGCGTGAGCGGCCATCAGGGAGGCGTCGTCCGGCGCAGCGTCGAAGGCGTAGGCGGCGTACCAGACAAGCGAGCGGCACGGCTCAAGCTCGGCCGCCATCTCGGCGCACATATGTTTCACCGCCTGGAACGAGCCGATCACCCGGTCGAACTGGCGGCGCTCCTTGGCGTAGGCGACAGCCTTGTCGAGCATCACCTGAGCCGCGCCCAGGCTGTCGGCGGCCACCAGCACCCAGCCGGCGTCGCGCAGGGCGCCCAGCAACCCCGGCCCTCCTCCCAGCGGCTCGGCTTCGACGCTGTCGAAGTTGAGCTCCGCCAGCCGCCGGGTCTCGTCGATCCCGGGCATCAGGGTCCGCGTCAGGCCCGCCGCGTCGCCCTTGACCAGATGCAATCGGCCCCCGGTGTCCGCCACGATCAGCAGCCCGGCCGCCATCCCGCCCGGCACGAACAGCGCCTTGCCGAAGAGCTTGCCGCCGCTGGCCGTGACCCCGGCGCCATCACGCGCCCCGGCGATCGGCTCGGAGATCGCCGCGGCCGCCATCACCTCGCCGGACGCCAGCTTAGGCAACCACAGCGCCTTCTGTTCCGGCGAACCGCCGCGCAGCAGGGCGATCGGCCCCAGCACCACGCCCATGAACGGAACCGGTGCGACCGCTGCGCCCAAGGCCTCCGACGCCAGCGCCGCGTCGAGCATCGTCAGACCCAGACCGCCGTGTTCCTCCGGCACGACGATTCCGGCCAGGCCGAACTCGACCAGCGCCTGCCAGACGTCCGCGCCCTTGTCCTTCAGGTCGCCCGCGAACCTGCGGACGCGGTCCAGGCTGCTCGCTTGCTCCAGCGTCCGGACCAGGCTCACCTGCATCAGCCGCTGGTCGTGGGTGAGGGCGAAATCCATGGGCTCAGGCCGCCGCCGGCTTAGGTTCGCGCGGCATCCCCAGGCCGCGCTCGGAGATGATGTTCTTCTGGATCTGCGCCGTGCCGCCGCCGATGATCAGCCCCAGGTCGAACATGTAGTTCCATTGCCAGCGGCCGTTGGCGCGCAGGTGCGGTCCGTCGGTGTAGAGGATGCCCAGCTCGCCCAGGGCGTCGATGGCCAGCGCCGCCAATTGGTGGTTCAGCTCGCACCCCTGAAGCTTGACGATCAGCCCGGCGATGCCCGCCGGCTCCCGAGTCAGCTGCGCCGTAAGCAGGCGCAGGCCGTTGAACTTCATCGCCAGCACTCGGCCCTGCAACTGCATCAGCCGGTCGCGGAAGATGGGATTGTCGATGATCTTCTGGCCATCGACGGTCTCGGACTTCATCAGCTCGATCAGGGCGATCAGGCGCGCTTCCGTGGCGTTCGGATCGCCCAGCATGCCGCGCTCATGCTTCAGTGTGGTGTTGGCGACGAACCAGCCGCGCCCGCGGCCCCCGACCACGTTTGCCTGCGGCACGCGCACGTCGGTGAAGAACACCTCGTTGAACTCCGAGCCGCCGGTCATGGTCTTCAGCGGCCTCACCTCGATGCCCGGCGTGTCCATGGGGATCAGGACGTAGGAGATGCCCTCGTGCTTGGCGGCCTGCCGCTCGGTGCGGATCAGGGCGAACATCATCTGGGCCATGTGGGCCGTGCTCGTCCAGATCTTGGATCCGGAGATTATGAAGTCTTTTCCGTCCTCTACGGCTTTCGTCTGCAAGTTCGCGAGATCGGACCCGGCGCCTGGCTCAGAGTAGCCCTGGCACCAGACGATCTCGCCCTTCAGCGTCGGCTCTACCCAGCGCCTCTTTTGCTCCTCCGAGCCCACCTCGAGCAGAGTCGGGACCAGCATCGAGACGCCCTGGTTGGCGATGCCCCGCGGAGCGGCCGCGGCGATGAACTCCTCGGCGATGATCCTCGATTTCAGGATGTCGGGCTCCGCGCCATAGCCCCCGTATTCGCGCGGGATCGTGCGCGCCGCGTAGCCGTGGGCGATCAGCGTCTGCTGCCAGGCCTTGGGGTCCTTGGCGGCGCCGGCGGCGTAGTCATCGCGGCGGGCGGCGAGGAAACCCCTCACCTCGCCGCGGAACGCCGCCATCTCGGGCGTTTCGTTCAGGTCCATGTCGTCGCTCCCTGAGCCTAAGGGAGCGCCTTTCCGGGCGCCGCGCAACGGCGCTGGCGCGTCAGGACGCAACGGATGCAGCGAAGCTTGGGTTATATGTGCGGCAGGGAGACTTCAAACATGCGCCAATCAGCCCTCTTCGCCGCCGCGGGCCTCGCCGCGCTTTCGCTCAGCGCCTGCATGCCGGCCGGCTCGTCCGATCCCTGGGCCGGCTTCGGCCCCAACCCGCCGCTGCCCAAGCCGCAGAGCGCTCTCATTCCCACCGTCGGCACGCCGAAGGTGGTGGGTTGGCCCCAGGGCGCCGCGCCGATCGCGCCCAAGGGCTTCACGGTCACCCGCTACGCCGAGGGCCTGGACCACCCGCGCTGGCTCTACGTCTTGCCGAACGGCGACGTGCTGGTGGCGGAATCGGCCTCGGAGGTCTCGGCCGCCGACAAGTCGAACCAGGGGATCAAGGGCTTCTTCCAGAAGCTGATCATGAAGAATGTGGGCGCCGCGAAGCCGAGCCCCAACAAGATCTTCCTGCTGCGCGACGCCGACGGCGACGGCGTGGCCGAAAGCCGGATGCTGTTCGCCCAGGGCCTGACCCGGCCATTTGGCATGACGCTGGTGGGCCACACCCTCTATGTCGCCAACGACAACGGTGTGGTGAGCTTCCCCTACACGGACGGCCAGACCAGCGAGAGCGGAACCGGCCAGAAGGTGTTCGACCTGCCTGGCGGGCCGATCAACCACCACTGGACCAAGAACGTGGTCGCCAGCCGCGACGGGACCAAGCTTTACGCCACCGTCGGCTCCAACTCGAACGTCGGCGACAACGGCCTGGAGAACGAGACCGGCCGTGCGGCGATCTGGGAATACGACATCGCCACGGCGCATCCACGGATCTTCGCCAGCGGCATCCGCAACCCCAATGGGATCGACTTCGAGCCGACGACGGGGGCGATGTGGACGGTCTCCAACGAGCGCGACGAGATCGGCAACGACCTGCCGCCCGACTTCCTGACCAGCGTCAAGGACGGCGCCTTCTACGGCTGGCCCTGGAGTTACTGGGGCCACAATGTCGATGTCCGCGCCAAGCCCGCCAATCCCGACATGGTGGCCAAGGCCATCGCGCCGGACTTCGGCCTGGGCGCGCATACCGCCTCGCTGGGCCTGGTGTTCTATACCGGGGCCGCCTTCCCGGCTTCGTACCGCGGTGGCGCCTTCGTCGGCCAGCACGGGTCATGGAACAGGAAGCCGCTCGCCGGCTACAGGGTGGTGTTCATCCCCTTCGCCAATGGCCAGCCGCAGAACGCCCCGCAGGCCTTCCTGACCGGCTTCCTGGACAAGCACGAGAAGATCCAGGGCAGGCCGGTCGGGGTGGTGGTCGACAAGACCGG
>NZ_SSMZ01000089.1 GCF_004799395.1 Phenylobacterium sp. | reverse complement strand
GGATCGGATGGGGGTGAAGTCGCAAGTTCGATGCTGGGACGAGCTCCCCTGCGCAAGGATCCACCTCGGAAATATTTCAATTCTGATTACGGGGGCAGGCTCCTAGCGAGGGCGAGACAATGGGAATCTCCGAGCCTCCATAAATGAAGGTGACTTGGGAATTCGTTTGCGATACCGCCGGCGCGCTGGTGTCGAAGGTGAACACCGCCTGGAAGGCGTCCCCGGCCAGATTGCCGCCTCCGAAGGTGTGGAAATTGTCGAAGCCTTCGGTGACGGTTCCGTCAATGGTCACGGTGACGATCGCCGCCGAAGCCGTACTCGCCACCATCAGCGACACAGCCGCCGCCGCGGCGCCGGCGACCGGCGCCCTCAGCTTCGCGATCGACAGTCCCAAAGTGGCGAAAACTGTAGGCCTACGCATGGATGAATCCTCAGCCAACTGACACACGACGTAAGGCGAAAGCGATGAGGCTCTGCTTGGCGCGCCAAGGTTGCTTCCTCGCAGTGGCCACGCGCCCTGAAATCTTGCGAAGGCGGTCGCAATCAAAAACGTTGGTCGGTGAACAGCATAGCTTCCGGAAGCTGCCGCCAGTATTGCCTAAATAGGCGCCCGCAATGCAATTTCTGCGCGATGTCTCCTGGGCGCGCGTGGGCCGCCAACCGTACGCCACGATCCATGGCGGGCCCTTTCCCGCGACATCCGACAGTCGTTCACGTCGGTCGGCATGGCGGCCATCGAGCGCTTCCTACGTCCCGTCTGTTATCAGGGTTTTCCGGACCGATTGCTGCCCGAGGCGCTGAAGGCCGCCAATCCGCTGGGAATCTGGCGCACAGTTGAGGGTGAGCTGCAGGCGCCCGAAAAAGCCATCTGACGGGGCTGACCCGGCAGCATCGCCGGGGAGGCTAGTTGCAAGACGCGACGCCACCGGACAGCGCTCAATCGCCTCAACAATTCTGTGGTCGCTTGCAGCGGAAATCGACGGCGTCGCGCCTACGCGGTCACCCCGATCCACCTATCTGTTCAATGTCGCGCATGTTTGGCGCCATCGCCACCGCGCTGGAGGACTTTCATCTTGAGCCAAGCCTTGCCCGAAAAGACCCTCCCCAAGGGCAGCCTGCTCGTGGTCGGCGTGGGCGCCCCCCTGGGTTTGGGCGCAGCCATTGCGCGACGGTTCGCCCAAGGCGGCTATCCAGTCGTGATCGCCGGTCGCAACGCCCCCAAGCTGAAGCTTTCGAAAGAGGCGCTGGAGGCGGACGGCCTCAACGTCGTCAGCGTGGTCGGCGACGGCTCGGTTGCGAGTGACGTGAAGCGGTTCGTCGCGGCGGCGCAGGATTTGTCGCCGCTGGCGGTGGCGGTGCACAACGCGGGCAGCAACCGACCCTCCCCCTTCCTCGGCGTCACTGAGGAACAGTTCGAGAGCCACTGGCGCGAGCATGTGTTGGGAGGCTTCCAGCTTGCCCAGGCGACCTTGCCAGTTCTGATCGAGAATGGCGGCGGGAGCCTGATTTTCACGGGTGCCAGCGGAAGCCTGAGGGGAAAGGCGAATTTCGCCCCGTTCGCTGCCGCCAAGGCCGCCCTGCGGAACATGGCGCAAAGCGTGGCCCGTGAATTTGGACCGCAGGGCGTCCATGTCGGTCATGTGGTGATCGACGGCGGCATCGAGGGTGAGCGGCTACTGTCGCGTCGCCCGGACCTCAAAGACCAGCGAGGTCCCGACGGAATGCTGAACATCGACGCGATCGCGGAGGCCTACTGGATGCTCCACCATCAACATCGCAGCGCCTGGACGCTGGAGCTGGATCTGCGGCCGTGGAGCGAGAATTTCTAGGCGGCAGCGAACGCGGGGCGTCAACCTGACAGCACCCCATGCTCATCCAAGAGCGCACGCGCTCCGGACGGCAGGCGGCAAATTGCTCAGGCCACCGCCCGTGCGGCGAAGTTGCGTACGATGGGCGAAGTCTCGCCGCGGCGGTGGGCCAGTGCTAGCCGAGTGATCGGGGCCTCGTCCGCAATCGCGCGATAGGCGACGCCGGCGACCTGCAGCTGGCTCATCGATGCCGGTACGATCGAGACGCCAAGTTCCGCGGCCACCAGCGTTATGATCGAGGCCATGTGCGGAGCCATTTGGCCGATCACGGGATCGAAGCCGGCGTTCCGGCATGCGCCGATGACACTGTCATAGAGCGTTGGGCTGACCGGGCGTGGGAACAATAGAAACGGATCGGTCCTCAGATCCGACAGATCGACGTCCTGGCCGGCCGCGCAAGGATGGCTGGCCGGCAGCGCCACCACCATCGGCTCTTCCGAGAGCAGGCGGAGCTGAAACGCCTCGCTTCCGACGACGCCCGGCCGTAGGAACGCTGCATCCAAGAAGCCGTCCTGTAGACTTGCTATGAGACGCGTCGTGTTGGCCTCCTCCAAAGTAAGGTCGACCTCGGGGTAGGCGCGGCGGAAGGCTCGAATAGTCCCCGGCACGACCGCGTTGAAGGCCGACGAGGCGGTGAAACCTACGCGAAGCGAGCCCGTCTCGCCGCGGGCCGCCCGCCGCGCCGCCTTCGTCGCCCGCTCCGCCAGCCCCGGCATCTCCTTCACAACGTCCAGGAAAGCCTCGCCCGCCGGTGTGAGTTCCGCGCCATGCGCGAGGCGGTGAAACAGCGACGCCCCGACCTCGACCTCCAGGTCCTTGATCTGCTGGCTGAGCGGGGGCTGCCCGATCCCAACCTTGGCGGCGCCTCGCGTGAAGTGACGCTCCTCCGCGACCGCCAGGAAGTAACGGATGTGGCGCAGTTCCATGCATCATCTCCAAAAACGATGAACAACGCTTGTCATATATATTGGAAGTCTCAAAGGGCCGCGTCCATCTTGGGTTGGAAGGCCCGCCCACCCCGAATTCACGAGCGGCCCTCACGGCGCAAGCCCGCGCCAGCAGCTGATCTTAGGAGACTTTCCGATGACCCCGATCACCACCGCCAAAGCGATCACCGCCGACCGCGTTCGCGACATCTTCAAAGGACTGGAGAATGGCGACGGCGCCGCCTTCTTCACAAACGTGGCCGACAACGTCGACTGGACGGTCATGGGGGCCCATCCTCTCGCCGGTCACTACCCCAGCAAGGCGGCCTTCATCGAGGGCACCTTCTCCAAGCTTGCCAAGGTCCTGCCTCAGGGCGCGCAGCTCCACGTGGAGCACCTGATCGTCCAGGACGACGAGGCGGTGGTTGAGCTTCATTCGCTCGCGACGGCCAAGAACGGCATGCGTTTCGACAATCGCTACTGCTGGGTCGTCGACTTCAAGGACGGCGTGATCGTCCGCGTCCGCGCCTACCTCGACTCCGCCATGGTCGCCCGGCTGTTCGAAGAGAACCAGATCGGCTGAGGCGCACTGCTGTTTGCGCTGTTTCCGGTCCCGCGAGGCCGCCTGCACGAGCCGGCGGCCTCCGAAGGAGCAAAGATCATGACGTCACATATCCAGACCTTGCGCGCACTGCTTCGCGACGAGAAGGGCGTGCTGCTGCCGGGGGCGCCCAACGCGCTCACCGCCCGGATCATCGAGGACCTTGGTTTCAAGGCTGTCTACCTGACAGGCGCCGGCCTCACGAACACCGACCTCGGTCTGCCGGACCTGGGGTTCATGGATCTGCGCCAGATCGCCGAGCACGTCCTGGCCATCCGAGGCGTCGTCGAACTGCCCCTGATCGTCGATATCGATACCGGTTTCGGCAACGCGCTCAACGTGGCCCATACGATCCGCACCCTCGAGCAGGCCGGCGCCTCCGCCGTGCAGCTGGAAGACCAGCACGCGCCCAAGCGCTGCGGCCACTTCGAGGGCAAGGAGCTGATCTCCGCAGAGGAGATGGTCGGCAAGGTCTGCGCCGCGGCAGACGCCCGTCGCCAGGACATGGTGATCATCGCCCGCACCGACGCCTGCGCCGTCGAAGGCTTCGAAGCGGCGATCGACCGCGCAAACCGATACATCGAGGCGGGCGCCGACATGACTTTCGTCGAGGCGCCGCAGACCCTGGAGGACCTGAGCGCGATCCCCAGGCTGCTGCCGGCCCCGCAGATGCTGAACATGGTGCTCGGCGGCAAGACGCCGATCGTCGACGCGGCGGCGGCGGGCGAGATGGGCTTTGGGCTCGTGCTCTACGCCAACGCGGCGCTGCAGGCCGCGATCCACGGAATGCAGACGACGTTGAGGGCTCTCAAGGCGACGGGGGTGCTCGACGAGCGGATGGTCACCTCGTTCGCCGAGCGGCAACGGCTGGTGGGCCAGGCCACGTTCGATGCGATGGAGGTGCGCTACGCCGCCGGCGCGCCGACCCGCGCATAGGCGGATTTGAATTCCATTTCACGAGAGCAAGAAACCGATGAGAACAAATGTCCCCTTCGATAGCGCCGGCATCAACCTCGCGGGAGCCTTCGACGCGCTTGACGGCGCCCAAGATGACGGCGGGAGCAAG
>NZ_SSMZ01000088.1 GCF_004799395.1 Phenylobacterium sp. | reverse complement strand
GCCAGGCCGTTGGCAATCGAGAAGGTCAAAGGGATCATCGCGACCGTGAGGAATGCGGGGGTCGCGATCGAGGCGTCATCCCACGCAATCTCAGCCAGTGGCGCCATCATCAAGGCGCCGACCAGGATCAGCGCGGGCGCTGTCGCGGCGAGCGGCACAAGCTGTGCGTAGGGCGCGACGAACATGGCGCAGAGAAACAGCACGCCGGTGACGATAGCGGTGAGACCGGTGCGCCCGCCCGCCTCAACGCCTGCCGCACTTTCCACATAGGAGGTGACGGTGCTGGTGCCGGCGCAAGCTCCCACCATTGTGGCGATAGAATCGGCGAGCAGCATGCGGTTGAGGCCGGGTATCCGTCCGGACTCGTCAATCAGGCCCGCGCGCTTGGTGACCGCGACCAAGGTGCCCAGATTGTCGAAGAGATCCACAAACAGAAAGACAAACAGGATCTCGAAGATCCCCAGTCCATGATGGCCGCCAAAGCCGAACACCGCAGGTAGATCCAGCTTGAAGGCTGTCTGGGTGAATTCGCTGAGATGGTAGGCCTGGGTCGGCGCGCTGACCCTTCCCAGCAGAGCGGCCAGCGCGGTGGTCACGACGATCCCGATCAACACGGCGCCACGCACGCGCCAGAGGCTCAGGACCGCGATCAACGCCAGTCCAAAGAGGGCCAAGGCAGGATCAGGCGACCTCAGGTTGCCCAGGCCGACGAAGGTCGCGGGATTGCTCACAACGACACCCGCGTCCTTGAGGCCGATGAAGCCGATGAACAGGCCGATGCCCCCAGCCACCGCCGAGAACAGGTGGGCTGGAATCGCCGCCACGATCAGCTGACGGACGCCGCAAAGGGTCAGCAGCAGGAAGGCGCATCCCGAAACGAAGACGCAGCCCAGCGCCACCGGCCACGGCACATGCATCTGCTGCACCACCGTGAAACTGAAGTAGGCGTTCAAGCCCATGCCAGGCGCCAGCGCGAGCGGCGCATTCGCTATGAAGCCCATGAGAATGCTGGCGAAGGCCGCGGCGAAACAGGTCGCGGCCGCGACAGCCGCAATCGGCATTCCGGCCTGGCCCAGGATCGCGGGATTCACCAGCACGATGTAGGCCATGGTGAGGAAGGTCGTCGCCCCCGCCAGCACTTCGGTGCGCGCATTGGCCCCGCGCGCCGCAAACCCAAAGTAGCGCGCGATCGCGCCTTCGTTTGGCGCCGGCGAGATCGGCTCGATACCAACCGGAGCTTTCATCGAAGAGGTCCCAGGAACACAGCTGCGTCGGCGACGTCGACACGCCAGCTGTACATGGACCGCAACGCCGCCCGCACCCCGTTTCAAAGGAAATGCGCTGCGCTGCGGCGCCTGCTTTGGTTCGCGGCGCCGCGGCCGTGGGCAGCTGCCTTTTCGCGCTACGGGTCGTTCTTCGGTTGGCGGCGCCGCCGAAGCGGCATCATCTCAAAGCGGCGACGGTAGGATCCCTGAGTGGCCAAGAGCCTGTTTCTCAAGAACTGCGACGTCATCGTCACCATGGACGCCGAACGGCGGGAGATCCGCCGCGGCTCGATCCACATTGTCGGCGATCAGATCGTGGCGATCGGCGCCGACCTAGCTCCGCCGGAGACCGTCGACGAAGTCCTGGACCTGGCGGACCACATCGTCTGCCCAGGTCTGATCAACACCCACCACCACATGTTCCAAAGCCTGACCCGCGCGGCGCCCGGAGCGCAGGATGCGAGCCTGTTCGGCTGGCTGCGGGCGCTCTACCCCATCTGGGCGCGGCTGACGCCGGAGATGATCCGCGTCTCGACCCAGTTGGCGATGGCCGAGCTGCTGCTGAGCGGCTGCACGACCTCATCGGACCATCTCTACCTATTCCCCAACGGTGCGCGGCTGGACGACAGCATCGAGGGCGCGACAGAGATCGGCATGCGGTTCCACGCTGCGCGGGGCGCCATGAGCATCGGCGAAAGCCTGGGCGGGCTGCCGCCGGACGCCCTGACCGAGTCCGAGGCCCGTATCCTGCGCGACAGCGTCCGGCTGATCGAGACCTTCCACGACCCTGCGCCCAGGTCGATGTTGCGCATCGTGCTCGCCCCCTGCTCGCCGTTCTCGGTCAGCCGCGAGCTGATGCGCGATACCGCGGCGCTCGCCCGGCAGTACGCGGTGTCGCTGCACACCCATCTCGCCGAAAATCGCGACGACGTGCGTTACAGCCTGGAGCGCTACGGCCGTACGCCGGCCCGCTACGCTGAGGATCTGGGCTGGCTAGGGTCGGACGTCTGGCACGCCCACTGCGTGCAGCTCGACCGGGAAGGCATCGGCCTGTTCGGCGCCTCGGGCACCGGCGTCGCCCACTGCCCCTGTTCCAACATGCGGCTGGCCTCGGGCATCGCCCCGATCGGACACATGCGCAGGGCCGGCGTCCCGGTGGGCATCGGGGTCGACGGTTCGGCCTCCAATGACGCCGCCCACATCCTCAGCGAGGTGCGCCAGGCCATGCTGCTGCAGCGGGTTCGCTACGGCCCCGGCGCCATGACCGCGCGGGAGGCGCTGGAGATCGGCGCCCTCGGCGGCGCGCGGGTGTTGGGACGCGACGACATCGGCGCCCTGGCTCCGGGCATGGCCGCGGACCTGGCCGTCTTCGACCTGAACACCGTCGCCTTCGCCGGCGCCCGGCACGATCCGGTCGCCGCCCTGGCGTTCTGCGGGCCGATCTCGGCCGCTTACACCATCGTCAATGGACGGGTGGTTGTGCGGGAGGGCGAGCTGACCACCGTCGATCTTCCGGCCCTGATCCGGCGGCACAACCAGCTGGCCGCCGAGCTGATCGACGGCTGACCGGTTGTCTCCGCCCGGTCAGCCGCGCGCTATCAGAAGCTGTAGCCGAGCCTGACGATGAACTGGCGCGGCGGAACGTAGTAGTTGGCGGTGATGAAAGTGCCGAAGTTGTCCGTGTAGCGCGAGTTCACCGAGTCGCTGTTGGTCAGGTTGATGACCAGGAAGTCGGCATGCCAGTGGGCGTTCGCGGATGTGTAGGTGAAATTCAGGTCCGCCTGCCGCTGCACCGGCACCAGGTCGGTCGTCGGGCTGTTGTAGATCCGGAAATAGTAGGGGTTTCGATAGATCAGGTGGACGCTTGAGGTCAGTTTGCCGCCATCGGCGAAATACCAGTTGTGCTGCAGGGCGACGTTGCCTGTGAAGGGCGGCACCTTCGGCAGTTGGTGACCGTAGATGTCGCCGCTCGAAGCGTTGAAGGCGGCGAACCGCTGGTTGACGTCGTTGCCGTTGAACGGTCCGCCGTTGGCGATGTCGATCTGCTCGGCCACAGCGGGGTCGAGCAGTTGCTGGTGGCTGTCGACCCGGCTCTGCTGCAGGGTCAGGTTACCGTCGAGGCGCAGGTTGTAGGGCAGGAGTTCGGTGGCCTCGGCCTCCAGGCCGTCGACATGCGACTCCGGAACGTTCGTCAGGCCGCCCTGGAACGGGATCGGGTCTTCGCTGTCCACCTGGAAGTCGTGGATCTTGTTGTAGAAGGCCGAGAGGTTGACCCGCAGCGTCTTGCCGAAGAACTCGTTTTTGGAGCCGATTTCCAGGGCGTCCACCCGCTCCGGCGCGAAGACCAGAGGGATGTTGACCGCGCCGGGATTGAGGTTGGCGCCGCCCGGCTTGATGCCGTCGGACACCATGGCGTAGACCGTGTTCAACGGCGCAATGTCGTACTCGATCTCGGCGCGGCCCGTCATCTTGGTGAACTTTGTCTTCAGGACCGCGAAGGAGGCGCCGTTATTGCGGTCCGTAAGGCCGAAGTAGTCTTGGATCACCCCGATCTGGTTATCGACCGTACCGCGCGCGCCCAGGGTGACCCGCAGGGCGTCGGTGATGTGATAGGTGCCCTGGGCATAGATCGAACCGGATTCCAGCTTCTGGGTGTCGCGCGTCTCGAAGGCGATGGGACCGTTGAAATTGGCGGTTTCGGCGTAGTAGGGATTGCTCGGGCTGAGGTTCACCGGCAGGCCGTACGGCGCGTAGAAGTTGAAGTCCCCCGCGGCGTAGGCGGCCTGGTTCGCGGCATTGTTGTTGTACTGGTACTCCTCAACCGCCTCGTTGTAGCGCTGGTAGAGGAAGAAGGCGCCGACGATCCAATCCAGCGCCGTGCCTGACTTCGAAGTCAGGTCGACTTCGGCGGTGTAGCTGTGGCCGTCGCGGTTGTTGGCGACGTCGATGTCATGCACGCCCAGGATCGGAAGGGCCGTGGCGTAGTCCAGCTTATCCAGGTCCTCGGACCCGTCGAGGCTGCCCTGCTGGTAGCTGCCGATTAACTTCAGGTTCGCGAAGCCCAGATCGTAGCCGACGGTCAGCGCGGCGTTGTCCGAGCGCTGCTTCATCTTGGACGGGAAATCCTGGGTCAGCTTGCGCGGATCCGGGTTCGGGTCGAGCAGGTTCTTGTAGGCGTCGCCGTTGGTGTCGTTCTGATAGTGCTCGACCCAGAGCTCGATGCTCAGCGGGTCGATCGGCTTCCAGAGCGCATCGATGCGGGCGTTGAAGCTGTCTTCGTCGCTGAGGTCGTACTTGCCGCCCGTGCCCGGCACGCCGGTCGCCACGGCCCAGCCGTCGTGGGCTTCCTGCTGCACGGCCACGCGCACCGCGAAAGTGTCGCCCACCGGCAGGTTGCCGACGGCGCGGACGCGGTCGTAGCTGTAGCTGCCGCCGCTGATGTCCGCGTAGCCGGTATAGGCGCCGAGCTGCGGCCGGACGGTGGTCACGTTGATGGCGCCGCCGTCAGAGTTCTGCCCCAGCACGGTGCCTTGCGGGCCGCGCAGGACTTCCAGCTTGTCGACGTCCAGGAAGTTGGCGTTCAGCGAGATCGGGCTCGCGATGTAGACGCCGTTCTGGTTGTAGGAGACGCCCGGCTGGGCGGAGGTGTTCTCAATGCCTTCGTAGCCGGCGCCGCGAATGCTGATCGACAGCGGGTTCGAGGGCGTCGTGTTGACCACCAGGCCCGGGACGATGTTGTCGAGGTCCTTCGGGGCCACGATGTGGCCTTGCTCCAGGGCTGAGCCGCTCAGGGCCGTGATGGCCAGTGGGGTCTTCTGCAGGTTGGTTTCGACCTTCTGGGCGGTGACCACCACCTCTTCGATCACCGTGGGCTTGTCCTCCGCGCGCGCGGCGGTGACGGCAAGGCAGGCGATCGAAACGCCAGCCAGCAAGAGGCTCAGTCTGCTCATCGAATATCCCCTAGATACCGCCGCCCGAGGGCGCGCGACAGGCAGGCGGCGTGTCGATCGGAGGTCGTCGACTCTGTTCACCGTGGTCAGGCGATGAAGCGCGAGGCGCCGCGGGGGGAACCAACGGAACCCTCATTACACGGCGCAATTTCAGCTCGGCTGTATGGGCGGAACGCAGAGTTCCGGGCCACCGCCCATATCCTAAGCAACTGCGCGCCTCGTGGGGGCGCCATGAGGGGCGAAGCAGCGACCCTGCCGACCCGCCGCTAGACTCACTGAAGATGAATCGACGACGGATCGGGCGATGGCCGCCTCGCCGACGGCAAACGAACATGAGGTGATGGCGGTGGGCGAGCTGGAAGATCGTCAGGCGACCCTCGCCCCCGCCGCTGCGCCGCATTCCGTCGATGAATGCTTGCCGCCGCTGCGGCTGCTGACGCTCGCGGCGCAGCACGTCCTCACCATGTACGCCGGCGCGGTCACCGTGCCGCTCGTGGTGTCCAGCGCCCTGCACCTGGCCGCGGACCAGACGGCCTATCTGATCAGTTCCGACCTGGTCGCCTGCGGGATCGCGACCCTGATCCAGTGCATCGGGATCGGCTTCATCGGCGTGCGGCTGCCGGTGATGATGGGAGTCACCTTCGTGTCCGTGGGGCCCAGCATCGCCATCGCTTCCAACCCAGGGCTGGGCCTGCCCGGCGTGTTCGGGGCCACGATCGTCTCAGGGCTCATCGGCCTGGTGATCGCGCCCTGGTTCAGCCGCCTGTCGCACCTCTTCGCCCCGGTGGTCACCGGCACCGCCATGCTGTTGATCGGCGTGTCGCTGATGGGCGTCGCGGTCAACTGGGTCTCCGGCAATGGCGCGGGGAATTCGCCCAGCGAGTTATGGGGCGCCGCGGTCGCCGTGTTCGTCATCCTGGTGATCCTGGGCGTGACACGCTTCACCAAGGGCTTCCTAGCCAACACCGCCGTCCTGCTGGGCATCGCCGCGGGGTTCGCCGTTGCGGGGGCCCTGGGCCGGATCGACCTTGGACCCGTAGCGCGCGCTGGCTGGTTCAGCCTCGTCTCGCCGCTGCACTTCGGCCTGCCGAGGTTCGACCTGCTCGCGGCCGCCTCGATGACCATCGTCATGCTAATCACCATGGTGGAATCCAGCGGCATGCTCTTCGCGCTCGGCCGCATCGTCGAGAAGCCGCTGACCTCGGAGGACCTAGCGCGCGGCTTGCGCGCCGACGCCCTGGGCGCGGCGGTGGGGGGGTTCTTCAACAGCCTGCCCTACACGTCATATTCCCAGAACGTGGCCATCGTCGCCATGACCGGGGTGCGCAGCCGTTTTGTCTGCGCCGCCGCCGGCGTGATCCTGCTGCTGCTGGGCACGCTGCCGAAGCTGTCCTTCCTGGTCACCGCCATCCCCCAGCCGGTCCTAGGCGGCGCAGCGCTGGTGATGTTCGGCATGGTGGCCGCCAACGGCGTCCAGACCCTCGGCCTCAGCGACCTTCGCAACAAGACCAACCTCTATGTCGTGGCGATCAGCCTGGGCGTCGGCCTGATCCCGACTGCCGACGGACGCTTCTTCGACAGGTTTCCCGCCACGGCGGCGACCTTCCTGCACAACGGCGTCATGCTGGGCATCGTCACCGCGATCCTTCTGAACCTGGTCCTGAACCGCAAAGCCGCGGCGGCGACCCCGTGATCGCCGTACGGTCGCTGCCCGCAGGGCATGGAGGTGCTGGACTCCTGCCCATGCGCCCCGCCACAGTCGCCAGATGAGTGCTGCCACTGCCACCTTCCTCGACCTCGACGTCGGACCGCTCCCTGCCCTGCAGCGGGCGCAGGGCGCCGGCCGGATCGAGGTGGCGGCCGACACCGGCCGCACCCGGCTCAAACGGCTCTATCAGGACGGCTGTGGCAAGATCCTCCTGCCGGTTGACCGGGCGGCCCGTTCACTGGAGGCGGTGGCCATCAACACCTCCGGCGGCCTGACCGGCGGCGACCGCATGGCTTGGCGCGCGAGGGCCGAGGCCGGCGCCTCGCTGACCCTCACCACCCAGGCCTGCGAGAAGGTCTACCGCGCCCGCGACGGCCATGCGGCGGTGAGCGTTGGCCTGGACGTGGGTCCTGGCGCGCGCATCGACTGGCTGCCGCAAGAGACCATCCTGTTCGACGCCGCGGATCTTTCAAGGACGCTCGAAGCGGACCTGGCCGCGGGGGCCACCCTGTTGGTCGTCGAGGCGGTGGTCCTGGGCCGCACCG
>NZ_SSMZ01000087.1 GCF_004799395.1 Phenylobacterium sp. | reverse complement strand
ATGGTCATGGTCATGGTCATGGTCATCGTGAACGTGGTGATCGTGGTCGTGGTCGCAGTGCTCGTCGTGCACGTGCCCGGCTTCGCCGTGGACGGGGTTCAGGAAATCCGGCTCGATCTGTTCGATCCGCGCCAGATCGAAGGATCCGCGGCCCAGCACCTGGTCCAGGGGCACGTTCGACCGCTGAGCGCGGTGGATCGGCGCCAGCGGGTTCAGCCTGCGGATCGCACGCTCGACCTCCCGAAGCTCGGCCTCGGTGACGAGGTCGGTCTTGTTCAGGATGATCTGGTCGGCGAACGCCACCTGCTCGGCGGCCTCCTTCGAGTCGGCCAGACGTAACAGCAGGTGCTTGGCGTCGACCACGGTGGTGACGCTGTCGAGCTCGGTCTTCGCCCGCACGTCGTCGTCGACGAAGAAGGTCTGGGCGACAGGGCCAGGATCGGCCAGGCCAGTGGTCTCCACGATGATCGCGTCGAAGCCGCCCTTGCGCTTCATCAGGCCGGAGACCACCCGGATCAGGTCGCCACGCACCGTGCAGCAGACGCAGCCGTTGTTCATCTCGAAGACTTCTTCGTCGGCGCCGACGATCAGGTCGTTGTCGATACCGACCTCGCCGAATTCGTTGACGATCACGGCGTAGCGCTTGCCGTGGTCCTCCGAGAGGATGCGGTTGAGCAGCGTGGTCTTGCCGGCGCCCAGATAGCCGGTGAGCACGGTGACGGGAATCTTGCGGACCGAGACGTCGTTCATGGCGCGTACTTAGGGGCCGCCTAGTCCTTGAGCAATGCCGCGGCGATCTTCTCGCGGGTCATGGGCAGGTCGCGGACGCGCGCGCCGAGGGCGTGGGCGACGGCGTTGCCGATGGCCGCCATCACCGGACCCTGGCTGACCTCGCCCAGGCCGCAGGGCCGTTGGTCTCGCGTATCGATGAGCTCGATCTCGATGGGCGGGACATCCGAGAAGCGCAAGATCGGATAGTCGTCCCAAGTGGTGGAGGCGATGCCCGCGCCGCCCAGTTTCACCTGTTCCTTGAGCGTCCAGCTGCCGGCCATGATCATGCCGCCCTCAATCTGGTTCCTCGCCCCGTCGGGGTTGACGATCAGGCCGCCGTCGCAGACGCACCACAGATTGAGGAGCTTCACCTCGGTCTCGACGTCGACTTCGGCCGCGCAGGCCACCATCGCGCCGCGACCGCGGTGCCGGTCATAGGCCAGGCCCAGGCCGCGGCCCGTCCCGATCTCCCAGCGCCTCGCCCAGCCGCATATCTCCGAGAGCCGCGTCAGAACCGTGCGGCCACGCGGCTCGGCGAGCATGCCCAGCCGATAGGCCAGGGGATCCTGGCCGGCGGCCTCGGCGATCTCGTCGACAAAGCACTCGCTGGCGAAGGTGTTGGGCGCGCCGCCCAGGCTGCGCAGGGACGAGGAGCGGATCGGCGTCTCGATGACGTGCTCCAGCGTACGCGTCGTCTCGATGGCGTAGGAGGGAGTCGCGTTCAGCAGGCCGCCGGAAAAGCGTGAGCCGTCGGGCATCAGGCGCTGCGGGGGAGGCGGCGGGGCGACGTAGCCGGGAAGCGCGCTCTCGGCGACCGCTGTCCCGCGGGCGCCTGTGTGCGGCGTGTTCCAGATCTCGGCGGTGTAGTCCACGAGCCGGCCCGAGGCGTCCAGTTCTGCGGAAAGCTCCATCAGCATGGCCGTGCCGACCGGGGCGAAGCCGAACTCGTCCTCGCGCCGCCACTGCACGCGGATCGGCTGGCCGGGACGCCGCATCGCGATCAGGGCCGCATCGATCGGCGGATCGTCGGCGCCGTTGTGGCCGTAGCAGCCGGGGCCCTGGCCGTGGATCACCTCGATGGCTTCGGGCGCAAGACCCGTGATCCGCGCCGCCAGGGCGCGCATCGGATAGACGCCCTGGTTGTGCGTCCAGATCGTCAGCCGGCCGTCCTTATACTGGGCCAGTCCGGCTGACGGACCGAGGGAGCCATGGCTGAGGAAGGGTTTGCCGTAAGCGGCGGCGATACGCCGGCGGTTGGACGGCCCAGGCTTGGCCGCCCCGGCTGCAAAGTCCTCATGCGGCAATGTTTTGAGCGCGGCGGCCTCGGAGAGCGCCGGATCCATCGCGCGCACACCTTCCCAGCTGGCGGCGGCCTCAGCGGCGGCGTGGGCGCGGGCCGCGTCGGCCTCGGTGTCGCAGATCAGCGCCACGAAGGCGTGGTCCACCAGGATGTCGACCTCCGGGACGGCGCGCCTGACGGCGGCCTCATCAAGGCTCCGGAGGCGCGCTTGCGGGCTGGGCTGGCGCAAAACCCGTGCGTGCCGAAGGCCGGGCAGGGTCAGGTCGTGCAGGAAGGCCGCGCCGAACAGCTTGGGCGGCAGGTCCATGCGGGGTTCGCTCCGGCCCATGAGCCGCATGCGTTCGGGCGCCTTCAGCGACGCGTCGCCGGTGGCCTCGCGGGCGAGGTCCACCTCACCGGCCAGACTCCAGTAGTCCAGGCCGGTGGCCTGGCCGCCCCTGAGGAAAGCCCCGTCGCGGACGTCGAGTTCGGCGGCGTCGCATCCCAGCCTGCTCGCCGCTGCGGCCGCGAACAGGGCCCGGACTTCGGCGCAGGCGGCGCGGATCGCCGGGCCGGAGAACTCGATCGACATGGAGCCGACCGTGAGGCCCTCGTCGGGGATCTCGCCGGTGGCGGCATGGACGACGTTCAGGCGGTCGAAGGGCACATCCAGCTCGTCGGCCGCCATCTGCGCCAGGGCGGTGAGGACGCCCTGGCCATACTCCATCCGTCCGAAAGCGATGCGCGCGCGCCCGTCGGCCTCGAAGCGGGCCCAGCGGTCAAGTCGCGGGTTGGCGGCGAGCATGGGCGGGATCATGCGCCCGCGCCTTCGCGCATCCGCGCCGCCGCCAGCGCCACGGCGTCCATCACCCGGTTATGCACGCCACAGCGGCAGAGGTGCCAATCCAGCGCCCGGGCGATTTCTGCGCGGGTAGGATCGGGATTGCCATCCAGCAGCGCCTTGGCGCCGATCAGGATGCCGGACAGGCAATAGCCGCACTGGCCGGCCTGCAGCTCCAGGAAGGCGGCCTGCAGGGGATGCGGCGCTTCCGGCGTCCCCAGGCCCTCGACGGTCACGATCCGTTTTCCGGCCAGGGCGCCGATCTCGGTGTGGCAGGCCGCGGCTACCTTGCCGTCGACCAGCACCGCGCAGGCGCCGCACTGGCCGGCGCCGCAGCCGAAGCGTGCGCCGAAGAGGCCGAGCTGGCCGCGCAGCACATCCAGCAGCAGGTCGGACTCCTCCGCCTCCACCGAGGTTGTGAGCCCGTTCAGGGTGAATTGGATGGTCTGACGCACACCGGTCTCCGCTTGGCCTTTGGCAAGTACATCGCCCCGACGGCGGGGTGGCAACCTTGATGCGCCTCAAAGCGCCGCTCGCCTCGGCAGGATCTAGATGTTATAGAATAACACAGCATGACCGCCGCCGACCCCAACTGCGCCCATTCCACCCTCGACGGCTATCAGGCCGACGGCGCCTACCTGGGCGCCGACCATAGCCGCAACGAGCGGCGCACCCGGATCGTGATGGGCATCTGCATCGTCACCCTGATCGCCCAGGTGACCGGCGGCCTAGTGTTCCGCTCCATGGCGCTGACCGCCAGCGGCCTGCACATGGCCGCGCACGTAGCGGCCCTGCTGGTCGCCTCCGGGGCCTATGCGCTCGCCCGGCGACACGCGACGAGCCCGCGCTTCGCCTTCGGGACCGGCAAGATCGGCTACCTGGCGGGGTTCGCCAATGCGGTGGTGCTGGGCATGACCGCCGTGCTGATCGCCGTGGAGAGCATCCAGCGCCTGTTCACCCCGGAGACCGTCGACTATGGCTCGGCCATGCCGCTGGCCGCCGGCGGCCTAGCGGTGACCCTGGTCTGCGTCTGGCTGTTGAAGCCAACCGAGCGCGGCCGCCACGACCTCAACATCTCCGCGGCCCACCTGCACCTGTCAGCCGACGCCATGGTCGGCGGGCTGGCGATCGCCGGCCTGATCGCGGGCCAGCGCCTGGGCTGGGCCTGGGCCGATCCGGCGGCCGGCTTGATCGGCGCGGCCCTGGTGGCGCAGTTCGCCATCAGCCTGGTCCGCCGGGCGAGCGCAGCCCTGCTGGACATGAACCCCTCGCCCGAGCTCACCGCCGAGGTCCGCGCCCGGCTGGAGGCCGAGGGAGAGGAGGTGACGGACCTGCACATCTGGAACCTGGGGCCGGGCCACAACGCCGCCGTCGCGGTGGTGAGCGCGCCCGATCCACGCCCAGCGGAGGCCTATCATCTGCGATTGAAGGGCCTGGAGGGCCTCAGTCACGTCACTGTGGAGGTGCGCAGCGCGAATCCGCGCTAGTTTGCTTCCGATGAGTGGCTTCCTTTCCCGAACCTGGCGTCGCGCGAGCGCGCGGCCGGTCACCCTGCTGGCGACGTCCATCGTCCTGCTGGCCGCGACCTTCGCCGGCGGCTGGTGGGGCGCGGCGCGCCTGACCCCGCAGAAGATCGCCTACACCAAGGGCCCGCCCGCGCCCGTCCGCACTCGCGACGCCCCGCCCGCGCCGGCGGAGCTGCAGGCCACGCTGGAGCGGATCGTCCAGGGCTATGGCGAGCCGGTCGGCATTGCGGTCAGCGACGTGACCTCCGGCTGGACGGCTTCGGTGGCCGGCCGCGAGACCTTTCCGCAGCAGAGCGTCTCCAAGCTCTGGGTGGCGCTGGCGGTCATGCAGGCGGTGGACGACCATCGCCTGTCGCTGGACCAGAACGTCGTCATGCACGCCGAGGACCGCTCCGTCTTCTACCAGCCGCTGGCCTCGCGCATCCGCGGACCGAACGGTCTGACCATCACGCTCGCCGATCTGATGCGCCACGCCCTGATCGAGAGCGACAACGCCGCCAACGACATGCTTATCCGTCAGGTCGGCGGGGCCGGCGTGGTCACCCAGGCGATCGCCGACAAGCATCTGGCGGGCCTGGCGGTGGGTGGCACCGAGCGTGACGTCCAGACCAAGACCGCCGGCCTGGAGTGGCGGCCGGAATACGGGCAGACCTGGATCTTCAAGCAGGCGCGCGCCAAGCTACCGGACGACGTCCGCGACCAGGCGCTGGCCAACTATCTCGCCAATCCGCCCGACGGGGCGACTCCGGACGGCATCACCACGGCGCTGGCGGCGCTGAAGCGCGGCGAGTTGCTCAGCCGTGCGTCTACCGACTTCATGCTCGATCTGATGGGCGAGGCGCGTACGGGCGTCATGCGCCTGCGCGCCGGCGTCGAGCCGGGCTGGAGCCTAGCGCACAAGACAGGCACTGGCCCGGACTGGCGCGGCGCTTCGGTGGGGATCAACGACGTCGGCCTGCTGACCGCGCCGGACGGGCGAACCTATGCGGTGGCGGTGATGGTGCGGGAAACCAAGCAGCCGCCGTCAGCGCGCCATCGACTGATGATCGGCGTCGCCCGGGCCATCGAGGCCTACTGGCGCGACAGCGGCTCCGGCGCGGCGGGCGGACCGTTGCGAGCTTCCGGCGTCGTGCAGACCGATTAGGCCGAGCCGCGGCGTCGAAGGCCTAGCTTTCCACGTGACCCTTCACCAGCTTCAGGTGAACCTTGGTTCCGGTCGGGTCGGTGGTGTCGATTCCGACCTTCGGATCGGTGGGGAAGACCTGGCAGAGGCTGCCGAACAGGCGCGGCTTCGACTGGCTCATGCAGACCTTGTCGTCCTTCACGGTCCACTTGCCGGCGAGCGCGAGACCTCGGCGGCTCTTGCCCGTCCAGCCGCCGTCCGGCTGCAACCAAATCTTCCGCGAGCGTCCGTCCGGATCTACCGAGACGATCGTGTTGCCGAACGCGGAGCCGACGTTGGCGGCGCCTGGCGACGCGCTGGCCGCGAATGCAGGCGAGGAGAGCGCCAAGACGGCGGGAATCAGGAGAGCGAGGGTTTTCATGTCCCGTGAACGCGTGAACCGCGGATTCGGCGCCGGGCTTGATGTTCAATTCACTTAGAGCGCCGCTTTGATTGCAGGCGCGCGGCTACCCCTCGACCTTCTCCACGTGGCCCTTCACCAGCTTCAGGTGGATGGGCGTGCCGGTGAGGTCCTTGGCGTCGATGCCCTTCACGGGATCGGACGGGAAGGTCTGGCAGAAACTGATCGGCAGGGTCGGCGGCTTGGACTGCTTGAGGCAGACCTTCTCGCCCTTGGTCGACCAACTTCCCGCCAGAGGATTACCGCGCCGGCTGAGGCCCGTCCATTTGCCGTCCGGCTGCAGCCAGATCTTCTGCGAGCGGCCATCGGGATAGATCGACATGACGGTGTTGCCGAAGGTGGTCTCGACCTTGGGGGCGGTCTTATCGGCGGTCTTGTCGGCGGTCTTGTCGGCGGGCTCCCCAGCGGTCGCCGCGGTCGCCAGCGCCAGTAGGGGTATGAGGATCGGAAGGCGGGTCATGCGCCCTTCAACGCGCAAATTCCGGATTCGATACGCCATTATTTTCCACCCAAAGCGATCGTCGGCAAGACCGAGGCCTGTTCGGCGTCCAACTGGGCTTTGCGGAATCGGGTGCGCACGCCTGAGTCCTTGCCGAATTCCATCAGCTGGTCGGTGGCCGGCGTGTAGGCGGGCCAGGTCCCGGCGCCGCATTTGGGAACGCTGGTCTTGGCGAAACTGGCCCAGCAGGCGTGCATCAGGTTGGCGACCTCCTGGTCCTTGGCGCTGACCATGCTCATCGGCGTGCGCCGGCCCCAGTAGTCCCAGACGTACTGGATCTCGTCGGCGTGGCTGGCGCGGGTCTTGGTCGCGGGGAACCGTGAGCCGACATAGGAGAAGTAGTAGAGCCAGCTGGGTTTGCCGCCGGAGGTCTCCGCCGCCACCCAGCGCGCCGGGCCGCCCATGACCCGGTCGGTGAACACGGCGCGGGCGAAGATGTCGGGACCGGCCGCGGCCTCGGCCGTGTAGGCGGGCTTCACGGCCTCGGGTATTCGCGTCAGCGCCGCCTCGCCCAGGGTCATCGAGCCCATCAGCGAGTCCTCGCCGGAGTTGGAGCCGATGATCAGCGGGACGTCGGGGACGTGGCCGCGGGCGATGGCCTGGCTGTCGGTCTCCGTCATCAGCTTGCCGTCGATGAACGGGCCGTAGTTTCCGTTCACCGCCGCCAGCTTGTCCGCCGGAAGCGCGCGCAGATCCGCGGCCGTGGCTGTCGGCGGAACGCCAGCCTTGGCCAGCGCCTCGGCGCCGATCTTCTCCTGGTCGGCCAGGGTCGAGGGACTGGTCCAGCCCAGCCCGCTTTCCACGATGGCTTTCTGATAGAGACCCTTGGCTGAGGGTGTGGCCAGAATCGCCAGCGTGCTCATACCCCCGGCGCTCTCGCCGAAGACAGTGACGTTCTTCGGGTCGCCGCCGAAGGCCGCGATGTTCCGCTGCACCCACTTCAAGGCTGCGATCTGGTCCATCAGGCCGTAGTTGCCCAGCGGCTCACCGGGCTTGGCGGCCTTGGTCAGGGCCGGATGGGCGAAATAGCCCAGCGCGCCCAGCCGATAGTTGATCGCCACCACCACCACGCCGTCGCGGGCGAAGTTCTCGCCGCCGTAGATCCAGCCAGCGCCGGTGCGGTGACCCCCGCCGTGGATCCATACCATCACTGGGGCGCCCTTCGCATTTTTCGGGGCGAAGACGTTGAGCTGCAGGCAGTCTTCCGCGGTCGGCCCGTTGGCGCCGCCGGAGTTGGGCGAGCCGTCAGCGTTCATCGGTTGCGGGCAGGAGGGTCCGGCCTCGGCGGCGGGACGCGGCGCGGTCCAGGGCTTCATCGGTTGCGGTGGCGCCCAGCGCAGGGCGCCGACCGGCGGCGCGGCGAAGGGGATGTTGCGGAAAATATCGGCCTTGTCGGCGGCCACGCCGACCACCGGTCCGCTATCGATCTTCACGGTGACCGATTGGGCGCTGGCGGCGCCGGCGACGAGCGCCACGGCGGCGCCCAGGATAGCGGCGATCCGCATCATCGAAGTTCTCCCCGCCGGCATGCGCCGGCCTGACGGCGCGAACCTTCCGGCTCTGCGGAGCGAGGGTCAAGGCGGGCTTTCGGAACTTGACTCTTCGCGTCCCGGTTCTAGAACAAAAGTGGAACGAAAGGAGTCCGCAAAGCCATGTCCGATTTTCGCGGACTCGAAGCCGTCCGGGCGAAGATCGCCGCCATCGAGGCGACCGCGCGGGCGGACCATGGCGTCCTGCCCTTCGGCGAGGCGCAGATCGACGGCCGCCTTCCGGGCGGCGGCCTGCCGCTCGGCCGCTGGCACGAGGTCTGCGGCGACGGCATGGAGGTGGAAACGGCCGCGGCGCCCACCGCCTTCACCGCGCTCATGGTCGCGCCGCTGGCCCGACGGGGCGAAGTAGTCTGGGTGCTGCGCCGCGACGACCTGTGGGCGCCGGGCCTCCTGGGCCTGGGCTTTCCGCCGGAGCGGCTGATCCAGGTCTGCGCCCGCGACGAGGCCGAGGCCCTGTCGGTGATGGAGGATGCGCTCGGAACCGTCGGGGTCGCCGCGGTGGTGGGCGAGGTCGAAGCCGCCGACCTGACCGCCGGTCGGCGTCTGCAACTCGCCTGCGAGAAGCGCCAGGCCACCGGCTTCGTGATCCGTCGGCGGCCCTATGGCGGGCAGGCCAGGCGCGAGGCGACCGGCTCGGCCGCATCCACCCGCTGGCGGGTCGCCTCGGCCCCCTCTGAGCCGCCGGCCGGGGAGTTCGGCTTAGGCGCCCCGCGCTTCCGCGTCGAACTGGAACGGTGCCGCGGCGGACGAACCGGCGCCTGGCTGATGGAAGCGGCGGCAGCTTACGATTCTGGGGCCTATAGCTGGGAGACCACGGATGTCGCGCATCCTCTGCGCCTGGTCGCCGACCTGGGCGATCGCCAACTGGCGCCGGCGCAACGCACCGCTGTCGCAGCCTAATCCTCCACCCTTCGCTCTGCTCGAAACCGTGCGGGTGGTCCGGCGGCTGTCGGCGGTGAGCGTCGAGGCGGTCCGCCTGGGCCTGCGGGCGGGCCAGAAGGCCACCGACGCCGCGGCCCTGGTCCCGGACCTCGTGACCGCCGAGGCGGAGCCGCAGGCCGACGCCGAAGCCCTGGCGGCGCTGGCCGACTGGTGCGTGCGCTTCTCTCCCGCCGTGGCCATCGACGCCCCGGACGGCCTGTTCCTCGACGTGACCGGGGTCGACCACCTGTGGGGCGGTGAGGCGGCCATGCTGACCGACTTCAGCACGCGGCTGGCGGCCAATGGCCTGCCGTTCCGCTGCGCCATCGCCGACACGCCGGGCGCGGCCTGGGCGCTGGCCCACTACGGCCAGGACGGCGCCATCGCCCCGCCGGGCGGCCAGGCCGAGCTGCTGAAACCCCTGCCGCCGGCGGCGCTGCGGTTGGACACCGAGACCTGGGCCCAGGTGGAGCGGTTGGGCCTGCGGCGGCTGGATCAGCTGATGTCGATCCCGCGCGGGCCGTTCGCCCGCCGCTTTGGCCGCGCGGCCTTGACCCGCCTCGACCAGGCGCTGGGCCGCGAGCGCGAGGCGCTGACCTTCCGCCGCCCGCCGACCCCATGGTTCGCCCGCCTGGCCTTCGCCGAGCCGATCAGCGCCCCGGAGGACATGGCCCGGGTCACCGTCGACGTGACCGCCAAACTCTGCGCGCGGCTGGAGACCCAAGGCCGCGGCGCCCGGCGCTTCGAGATCGCCTTCCACAGGGTGGACGGCAAGGCCCTGCCGCTCAGCATCGGCCTGTCGCTGCCCGGGCGCGACCCCACGCGGATCGCCAAGCTGTTCGCACCGCGGCTGGACACCGTCGACCCCGGCTTCGGGATCGAGGTGGTGACGCTCACCGCCCAGGACGTGGAGCCGATCTCCGGACGTCAGGCGCGGCTGGACGCCGCGCGCGAGGCCAGTGTCGAGGAGGGCTTGGCCCCCCTGGTCGACCGGCTGGTCAACCGCCTGGGCGCCGAACGCGTCTGGCGCGCCCAGCCGGTGGAAAGCCATGTGCCGGAGTTGGCCGTGGGTCGCGAGCGGCCTTTCGCCCCGGCCGCCGGCGGCAAGCCTGCCGAGGTCCGGACCTGGAACCGCGAAGCCCCGCGCCCGGCGCGTCTCTTCCGCCGCCCCGAGCCGGTGGAAGCGGTGATGGCCCTCACCCCGGACGATCCGCCCAGCCAGTTCCGCTGGCGCGGCCAGCTGCACCGCGTGCGCCGCGCCGAGGGGCCCGAGCGGGTCGGCGAGGAGTGGTGGAAGGGCGCCATCGAGGACGTCCGCGTCGAGCACGTGCGCGACTACTACCGGGTCGAGGACGAGACCGGCGCGCGCTTCTGGCTGTTCCGCGCCGGCCTCTACGGCGATCCCGACGTCCTGCCGAAGTGGTGGCTGCACGGGGTGTTCGGATGAGCGTCCGCTACGCCGAGCTGCAGGCCGCCACCAACTTCTCCTTCCTGCGCGGCGCCTCGCATCCGTGGGAGCTGATGGTCGCCGCCAATGCCCTGGACATCGAGGCGGTGGGGATCTGCGACCGCAACACCCTGGCCGGCGTGGTGCGCGCCTGGTCGGCGAAGAAGGATCTTCCGGCGGGCTCGAAGATCCGCGACCTGACGGGCTGCCGACTGGATTTCGCCGACGGGACGCCGAGCCTGCTGGTCTATCCCTCCGACCGCGAGGCCTATGGCCGCCTGACGCGCCTGCTTACCGTCGGCCAGCGGCGCGCCAAGAAGGCCGAGTGCGAGCTGCATTGGGCCGACTTCCTGGACCACGCCGAGGGCCAGCTATCACTCGTGGTGGCTCCCGACCGCCTCGACGGGGCCTTCGAACGCGACCTTGGACGGATCGCAGGCGAGCTGTCGGGGAACGTCTGGCTGGCCGCCTCGCGCCGCTATGGCCCACGCGATCTGCAGCGGCTGTCGAAGCTGGCGGATCTGGCCCGGAAGACCGGCGCCCCGATGGTCGCCACCAATGACGTCCTCTATCACGGCCCGGAACGGCGGCCTCTGCAGGATGTGCTGACCTGCATCCGCGAGACCTGCACGATCGCCGAGGCCGGAATGCGCCTCGAAGCCAACGCCGAGCGGCACCTGAAGTCCCCCGACGAGATGGCTCGCCTGTTCGCCAAGTTCCCCGGCGCGGTGGAACGCAGCGCCGAGATCGCCGGGCGGATCGGGTTCGACCTCGGCGAGCTGCGTTACGAATATCCCGACGAGCCGGTGCCGCCGGGCAAGACCGCCATCCAGCATTTGCGCGACCTGAGCTGGGAAGGTGCGGCCTGGCGATATCCAGCCGGCGTTCCCGACAAGGTGAAGAAGCTCGTCGCCTACGAACTCGATCTGATCGAGAAGCTCGACTACCCGAACTACTTCCTGACCGTCCACGACATCGTCCGGTGGGCCCGCGAACAGGACATCCTCTGCCAGGGCCGCGGCTCAGCGGCCAATTCCTGCGTCTGTTTCTGCCTGGGCGTGACCTCGGTCGATCCCACCAAGGAAGACCAGGACCTGCTGTTCTCCCGCTTCATCTCGGAGAACCGCGGCGAACCGCCGGACATCGACGTCGACTTCGAGCACGAGCGGCGCGAGGAGGTGATGCAGTACGTCTACCGCCGCTATGGCCGCGACCGCGCCGCCATCGTGGCCACCGTGATCCACTACCGGCCGCGCATGGCGATCCGCCAGGTGGGCAAGGCGCTAGGCCTCACCGAGGACATCACCGCCGCGCTGGCCAACACCGTCTGGGGCAGCTGGGGCGACAACGTCGCCGACGACCACATCCGCCAGGTGGGACTCGATCCGCAGAACCCGGAAATCCGCCGCGCCACCGCCATCGCCGAGCAACTGATCGGCTTCCCGCGCCACCTGTCGCAGCACGTCGGCGGCTATGTGCTGACCAAGCGGCGGCTGGACGAGACCGTGCCGATCGGCAACGCCGCCATGAAGGACCGCACCTTCATCGAGTGGGACAAGGACGACATCGACGCGCTGAAGCTGATGAAGGTCGACGTCCTGGCGCTGGGCATGCTGACGGCGCTGAAACGGTCCTTCGACATGCTGCCGCCGCTGCCCGATGGCACGGCGATCACCGACATCGCCCACATCCCGCAGGGCGACTCAGGCGTCTACGACATGCTCTGCAAGGCGGATTCCGTGGGGGTCTTCCAGGTTGAGAGCCGCGCGCAGATGTCGATGCTGCCGCGGCTGAAACCCCGAAAATTCTACGACCTGGTTATCGAGGTGGCGATCGTCCGTCCCGGCCCCATCCAGGGGGACATGGTGCATCCCTACCTGCGCCGCCGTGACGGGACGGAAAAGCCGGAATTCCCGGCTCCCTCGCCCGAACACGGCCCGCCGGATGAGCTGAAACAGGTGCTGCTCAAGACCCATGGCGTGCCGCTGTTCCAGGAGCAGGCCATGCGGCTGGCCATCGAGGCGGCCAAGTTCACCGACGACGAGGCCGATGGCCTGCGCCGGTCCATGGCCACCTTCCGCGCCGATGGCAGGCTCTGGACCTACCGCGAGAAGTTCATCGAGGGGATGGTGGGGCGCGGCTATCAGCGTGACTTCGCCGAACGCTGCTTCAAGCAGATCGAGGGGTTCGGGGCCTACGGCTTCCCAGAAAGCCACGCGATCAGCTTCGCGATCCTCGTCTACGTCTCGGCCTGGGTGAAGCATCACCACCCGGAGGCCTTCTGCGCCAGCTTGCTGAACAGCCAGCCGATGGGCTTCTACCAGCCGGCCCAACTGGTCCGCGACGCGCGCGAGCATGGCGTGGAGGTGCGGCCGCCCGATATCGCCGTCAGCGACTGGGACTGCACCTTGGAGCCGGCTTCTGGCGATCCTTGCTCGCCGCGCCGGGCGCTGCGCCTGGGCCTGCGTCAGATCAAGGGCTTCCGGAAGGAGGAGGCCGAGACCTTCATGAACGTCCGCGCCGGCGGTCTCACCACCATCGAGGATTATGTCCTGCGCTCAGGCCTTACGCGGCGCGGCCTGGAACTGCTGGCCGAGGCCGACGCCTTCCGGTCCCTGGGCCTCAGCCGCCGCGAGGCGCTTTGGACGGTGAAGGGTATGGCCGACGAAGTGGGCGCGGAGAAGACCGCCCCGATCATCGCCCGCCAGAGCGTCAAGGAGGCCCAGGTCCTGCTGCCCTTCATGAGCCTGCCCAAGGAGGTGGCCGAGGACTACCGCACCACCAGCCTGTCGTTGAAGAAGCACCCGGTCGGCTTCTACCGCGACGACCTGGCTGCCATGCGCGCCGTCCCCTGCGCGGCGCTCATGGGGATGAGCAACGGCCGCAGGGTTTCCGTGGGCGGCCTGGTGCTGGTGCGCCAACGGCCGGGCACCGCCAAGGGCGTGGTGTTCCTGACGCTGGAGGACGAGAGCGGCATCGCCAACATCGTCTGCTGGAAGGACGTCTTCGAGGCCAACCGCCGGCTGGTCATGGGGGCGTCCTTCCTGGTGGTCCACGGCCAGGTGCAGGAGGCGAGCGATGTGATCCACGTGGTCGCAGAAAGCTTCACCGACCTTTCCGACAAGCTGGGCGAGATGCGCGACCACGAAGACGCTCCCGGCGCCAAGCCTCCGCCGCCCCACGCGCGGGCCGACAACCGCCTGGTCCGCAGCCGCGATTTCCATTGAGGCTTGGCGGCGGGGCTTTGGCCCGCCATGCTCAAGCCATGACGACGGCGAAGAAGCCTCGAGTTCCGCGCGGCCCCAACGCCGAGCGCCGGGCCGCGACCCGGGCCAAGATCATGGACGCCACGGTTCGCTGCCTGGCGGAGTACGGCTATGCGGCCACCTCGACGCCGCTGGTGGCCAAGATCGCCAAGGTCAGTCGCGGCTCCCTGCTGCACCAGTTCCCCACCAAGATCGACTTGATGCTGGCCGTGGCCGAGCACGCCTCGCGGGTGCGCGGCGCCACCGTGCGCGAAAACCTGAGCCCCTATCCCGAAGGCCCCGACAGGTTCCTGCACGGTGTGGACGCCGTCTGGGCGTCGCTGCAGCGGGTCGAAGCCATCGCGCTGATGGAAGTCACCGTCGCCGCACGCAGCGACAAGGAACTGGCGGCCCGCTACCCAGAGTTCGCCGTCGACCTCGACGCTCTGCTGCACCGCGCCCGCGTCCGCATGGCCGAGAACCTGGGCATCCCGGAACGCCAGGAGGAGATCGAGACCCTGGCGCATCTGACCCGCGTCGCCCTTGAGGGCCTGGCCATGAGCTCGGTGTTCATCGGGCGCCAGACGGATGACGCCGCCAGGGTCGTGGCTCTGCTGAAGCGGATGCGCCAGCAGGTGATCGACGGCCTGGTCGCCGAGGCCGCGAAGGCCAATCTCTGATTTGTAGTCTACGTTGACCACAGGATGGGCTGAGGCCTAAGCTGCACGGCGGACGGGGGCGTTCATGAGCCAGGCGTGCGCCCCGCGAAATCAAAGCTGGCGGGGAGCGGCCGAATGACCACGGGGCAATCAGAGTCCAGTCGCAGACACTTGCTGATCACGGGCGCGGCGCTCGCGACAGCGGCCGTGGCTGGGAAGGCTGCCGCCCAGGCGCCGAGCCCGCCCGCCGCCGCACCCTCGGGCCTCGCCGCCGGCGGCGGCTCCTCGAAGATCTTCCAGGTCACCGACACCGCCACCGGCAAGGTGCAGGGCATCGCCAATGGCCCGGTCTGGGAGTTCCGCGGGATCCCCTATGGCGCGCCGACCGGTGGCAAGAACCGCTTCATGCCGCCGCAGAAGCCCGCGCCCTGGAAGGGTGTGCGCGAGTGCTTCGCCTTCACCTCCATTTGCCCCCAGACCCAGGCCGACATCCGCGGCGAATACGGCCAGTTGATCATGTGGGACCGCCAGGTGGGCGGCATGGGCGAGGACTGCCTGTCGCTGAACGTCTGGACGACCAACGTCGACCGCGGCGCCAGGAAGCCGGTTTTCGTCTCGTTCCACGGCGGCGGCTTCGCCACCGGCTCGGGCAACGCCCCGGGCTTCGACGGCAAGGACCTCGCCTACTACGCCGACGCCGTGGTGGTGACGGTGAACCACCGCCTGGCGTGCTTCGGCTACACGAACCTGGTGGGCGCGGGGGCGCCGGACGCCTTCAAGTATGCCGGCGTCACCGGGGTGCTGGACCTGATCGCTTCGCTGGAGTGGGTGAAGGCCAATATCGAGAGCTTCGGCGGCGATCCGAGCCGGGTGATGATCTTCGGCCAGTCGGGCGGCGGGGCGAAGACCTCGACGGTGCTGGCCATGCCGCCGGGCAAGGGCCTCTATCACCGCGCGGCGATCCAATCGGGCGCGGCGCTGCGCCTGGTCACGCCGGAGGCCGGTGCGGCCACGGCGGAGAAGCTCCTGAAGCAGCTCGGCATCTCCAAGGCCAACATGGGCGACCTGCAGAAGGTCTCCTGGCAGCAGATCCTGGAAGCGCAAACGGCGGCGGGCGGCAACTTCTCGCCCGTCATCGGGACGGACGCCCTGCCGCACCACCCCTTCGATCCGAAGGCCCCGGCGGGGTCGGCTGATGTGCCGATCATCGTCTCCACCTGCCTGGAGGACGCCGCGCTCAGCCTGACCAACTTCGACCTCACGGAGGCCGGCCTGAAGTCGCTGTTCGACCAGCGGTTCGGCGGCAAGGGGCCAGAGCTCCTGGCGCTCTATCGCCGCTACGACCCGGGGGCGACGCCGTTCCTGATCCAGGCCCAGGCCTTGACCGATTCCGGCCTGCGCCGTTCGTCCTACACGCTGGCGCAGCGCAAGGCCGAGCTCGGCGCGGCGCCGGCCTACATGTACGAGTGGAACTGGCGCTCGCTCGCCTACGACGGCAAGTTCGGCGCGGTGCACGGCATCGACGTGTCGGCCACCTTCCACTCCTACCGCGACGGATTCTTTGCGGGCTCGACCCCGGCCAAGAAGATGGCCGACCGGCTTGCATCGAGCTGGGCGGCCTTCGCGGCGACGGGCGATCCCAACAACAGCCATATCCCGCCGTGGAAGCCCTATGACGACAAGGGCCGCGCGGTGATGATCTTCGACAACGACACCCGGCAGGAAATGAACCCGCGCGCCGAGATCCGGGCCTGGTGGGACGCCCACCCGCCGGCGCCCGGCGCACGCGGCTGAGGCCGCGAGCCGCGCCGATAAAGGCCAACAAGAAGACATGGGAGACGAACGATGGACCGGAAGAAGACCTCGGAGCTCAGCCGCCGCGACCTGATCCAGGCGGGCGCCGTCGCCGCGAGCGTGGCCGGCGCCATCGCAGCCCCGGCTAAGCCGGCGCTGGCCCAGGCCGCGCCCGCTGAACCGCCCGCGCGCATCCTCGGCGGCGGCGGCGCGCCAGGGGGCGTCTTCTGGACCGTGGAAACCACCTCGGGGAAGGTCCAGGGCATCGCCAACGGGCGGGTGAAGGAGTTCAAGGGCATCCCCTACGGCGCCTCCACCGGCGGCAAGAACCGCTACATGGCCCCCAAGAAGCCGACGCCCTGGGCCGGCATCCGTAACTGCATCGGCTACGGCCCGATCTCGCCGCAGACCCCGGCGGCGCTGGACAGCGACTATTCCATGATGATCGCCTGGGATCGCCACGTCGGTCCGGGCGGCATGGGCGAGGACTGCCTGAACCTCAATGTCTGGACGCCTAGTGTGAACGACCACGCCAAGCGCCCGGTGCTGGTCTCCTTCCATGGCGGCGGCTGGGCGACCGGCTCCGGCAACGGCCCGATGTACGACGGCGCCCAGATGGCCCGGCTGGGCGACGTGGTGGTTGTGACCGTCAACCACCGGCTGGCCGCCAACGGCTACCTGCATCTGACGGGCCTGGGCGCGCCTGCGGAGTTCGCCAACGCGGGCAACTGCGGTGTCATGGATATGGTCGCTTCCCTGCGCTGGGTGCGCGACAACATCGAGCGCTTCGGCGGCGACCCTGGCCGAGTGATGGTCTTCGGCCAATCCGGCGGCGGCTCGAAGACGTCCACCCTGCTGGCCGTGCCGTCGGCCAAGGGCCTGTTCCATCGCGCCGCGGTGCAGTCGGGTTCGACGCTGAAACAGGCGACGCCGGAGGAGGCGACCACCGAGGCTGCCAAGCTGCTGAAGACGCTGGGCATCGCCAAGGGCGATGCGGCGGCGATCCAGAAGGTCCCGTGGCAGAAGCTGCTGGAGGCCCAGGTTGCCTCCAACGGCAACTTCCGGCCGGTGATCGGCGATGCGACCCTGCCGCACCACCCCTTCGATCCGGCCGCGCCGCAGGAATCGGCCGACGTGCCGGTGATCATCTCCACCACCCTGCACGACGCGGCCCTGCGGCTGACCAACTTCGACCTCACGGAGGACGGGTGCGCGGCGCTGTTCCGCCAGCGGTTTGGCGCCAAGGGCGGCGACATCCTGGCCGCCTACCGCCGGGAGAATCCCCGCCAGACGCCGTACCTCACCCAGGCGGAGGCCTTCACCGACGCCACGCGCGGCAACTCCCAGATCCAGGCGCTGCGCAAGGCCGCGCTCGGGAAGGCGGCGACCTACATGTACGTCTGGGACTGGGAGACCCCGGCCTTCGACGGCAAGTTCGGCGCGGTGCACGGCCACGACGTCGAGGCGAGCTTCCATCTGTCGCGCAACCCGATCGGCGGCGCCGGCATGAAACCCGGACGTCAGATGAGCGACCGGCTGTCGGCGACCTGGGTAGCCTTCGCCACCTCCGGCGATCCCAACAACAGCCTGATCCCGCACTGGCCGGCATATGAGAAAGGCCACCGCGCGACGATGGTGTTCAACACCGAGATGAAGGTCGTGGACGACTACCGCGGCGATTTCGTGCGGACGATCGCCGACGCGGTCCCCGGGACGCCGGACCCGCGGACGGCCTAGGACTGGCGTCTTGTTGCGGCGGGTGTCGGATTGGCGTGCTAATCTCCGTCCTTGGTGTGGGAGGACCCCATGACCGAAGCCATTCAACTGCTGGTTGGCACCCGCAAGGGCGCCTGGATCTATCGTAGCGACGCGCAGCGCCGGACTTGGAGCGTCCAGGGCCCGATGTTCCTGGGCAGTATCGTCAACCACCTGGTGCTCGACCCGCGGGACGGTAGGACCTTGCTGATGGCGGCGTCCACTGGACACCTGGGCCCGACCATCTTCCGCTCCATGGATGACGGAGAAACCTGGGCCGAGGCCAAGACGCCGCCGGCCTTCCCCAAGTCCGACGATCCGAGGGCGCGATCGGTGGACCACAGCTTCTGGCTGGAGCCGGGCCACGCCAGCGAGCCGGGCGTCTGGTGGGCCGGGGTTTCGCCGCCCGGCCTGTTCGAGAGCCGCGACGGCGGGGCGACCTGGGCCAGCATCGCGGGCTTCAACGACCATTCGAACTACTGGGACTGGTGCCCGCCGGAGGCCGGGACGCCGGACGGGTCGTTGCTCAACCAGGTGGTCATCGACCCGCGCGATGCCGCCCACATGTACGTCGCGACTTCGAGCGCCGGGGTGTTCGAGACCACCGACCGCGGCGCGACCTGGCGACCACTGAACCAGAACGTCCGCTGCGACTTCCTGCCCGACCCCTATCCGGAATACGGCCAGGACGCCCACTACATCGCGCTTGCCCCCAGCAATCCCGACCGCCTCTGGCAGCAGAACCATTGCGGCGTCTACCGCCTGGACCGGCCCGGCGAACGCTGGGAACGGATCGGCGAGGCCATGCCGAAAGAGGTGGGCGACATCGGCTTCACCGTGGTGCCGCACCCCCGCTGCGCCGACACCGCCTGGGTCTGGCCGATGGACGGGACCGACGTCTGGCCGCGCACCAGCCCGGGCGGACGGCCTGCCGCCTACCGCACCCGCGACGCAGGGAAAAGCTGGGAACGGCAGGACGCCGGCCTGCCCGCCGAACAGGCGTGGATCACCGTCAAGCGCCAGGCCTTCTGCGGCGACCGCTGCGACCCCGTGGGGCTCTATTTCGGCGCCACCAACGGGGAGATCTGGATGAGCGAAGAGGGCGAGAACTGGCGCCAGATCGCCGGCCGCCTGCCGGAAATCTATTCGGTCGTCGCGGCCCCGATCGCCTAGGCGCCATGACCCGCGTGATGATCCCATCCCAGCTCACCGCCTACACCGCCGGCGCCACGCGGGTGGAGGCCTCGGGCGCGACGGTGGGCGCGGTCCTGGCTGACCTCGACCGGCGCTACCCCGGCCTGAGGTTCCGGGTGATCGACGAGCAGGACCGGGTGCGCAAGCACATGCGCCTGTTTGTCGGCCAAGCCGAGACCCGAAGTGTCGCCCAGGCGCTGGGGCCCGGCGACGAACTGCTGATCTTCGGCGCGCTGAGCGGGGGCTAAAACCGCAGGGACCGGGCGGTGCGACAGCGGGGCTTGAGCAACCTCGGGATCTCCGAGCTATCGGGACGGTTTGGCCGTCAAGATTGGGCGATAGCATGGGGAGTCGCATGCACCCTCTGCCATTCATGCGCCTTGTCATGGATTCGAGTTCTTGTTATGTTCACATTAAGCCTATATGCGGCCGAAAGTCGAAGAATTTCGCATGTCAGGACGGCTGGGCGCGCGCGCTTTGGGGTAGCGCGACCTGAAGGCTTCGATCGCGGGGCGAAGCGGAGCCTGTAGGCGGGGCTGCGGTGGTCAGGCAGCGTCGTGACCGAGGTCGTTGCTCGATTCCAGACCCTGGTCGCCTCCAACGGAAGCGTCATGCAGCCGCCGATCGACTGGCGACGCCATCCCCATGATCTGCTCGAAGGAGCTTCCCAGCAGGAACGCTGCAGCGTGGCTGAAGCGCGGTCGGCTCAGAGCGTATAAGACCGACCGCCCGTCACGGCGTGCAGTGACGAGACCGGCGTTCGCCAAGACATTGAGGTTCGCCGACGTTGTGCTCTGCGCTTGGCCGGTCTGGCGAGCGACCTCACCCGCCGGCACACCCTTTGCTCCGGCGGACACCAACAGCTGGAAAATGGCGAGGCGCCCTTCGTGGCCGAGGGCACCGAAAACCTTAGCTGTCCCTGCAGCGTCCATGCAGCGCCCTTCGTCGCCTCTAGATCGAGGCGCAAGGAAATGTAGCGCGCCAGACCTGACTCGTCGAGGCAGGCGGAGGGCCTGGCGTTCTGGAGTCCTGGTCGGTCGGCGGCACACAGATCGTCATGGCGAAGCGAGAGCTCCCCAGGATAGCCGCGAGATCGCGAAGCTATATCACCCGCGGCACCCATCCCGGCCGCGGGTCCTTCGCATATGGCGAATCGAACGGCCTGATCTGGAGCGTCTCACGGACTTGGTCGATGCGGGCAGTCCACAGCGGCTCCCAGGAGACCAGGAGCAGCAGTTGGGTGGCGCGGCCGTGCGCCCAGCCCTTGAAGAAACAGTCCAGCAAGACCTCCACATTTGACGGATGGTTCGCCGCCGCCGAGGTCAAAGTAACGGCGCTGGCCAGCGCGGAATAGTGGTGGCCCACCTGACCCATCAAGAAGCCGCCGAACGCCACCCGGTCGAGCCCGCGAGACGTGTAGCCGGCGACCAAGGCCCACAGCGGCATGGATTGGATGACCTCCACATTTATGTAGTTGAGCGGAGGCGGCATGTGTCGAAGGTAGGGCAGGACACTCGACCAGTAGGGATCGAACAGAGGGCTGCCCGCCCTCATAAGCTCTTCGCTCAGCGCGTAGCCCAATGCGGCCGGCGGGAAACGAGAAAGCCATTCGACGTCGTGGGGGGCGGCGTTTCCCTTGGCGGCGGCCTCCATGACGCCTGGAAACTTCAGGGCGGCTGCGGCCATGCGATTGTTTATGCGCGGGTCCAACTCACCGGCCAGTTCCATCATCCTTTGCGCGTACCGACGACGAGCGCCCGCGGCCGGCGTGGCGATATCCCAAAACGCACTCCACCAAGCCGGCGATAAGACAAGCGGCTCAATCGTCTGGGTCGGTGCCGGGTAAGCCTCTCCGCCGAGCCAGCCGGCTGCGGCCGCATCGTAGATGGCGGTCATGCGCTCGGGCGCCGCTGCGGCGACGTGCACCGCCGTGGCCGCCAGGGCGCGCAATCCCTCGTCGGTCACGCTCTGGCGCAGGTCACGCGCCAGCGCACGGGCATCGCCTGGGCCGACTGCCGCGATTTCTGCGAAAACGTCTCTATCGATTTTTGCCAAGCCGCTCTCCAGCCTACGCCATTAGCGTACGACAAAGTGCGCACAGTCTAGCCTCTCAGACGCCAACCTCCGTGGCGCAAAGGCGGACGTTGCGAAGGCCCGCTTTCAGGCACCGCCCATACTGCGGGTCATCGGGCGGCGCCATCAGAACCGCAGCGCCCGGGCTTCCTTGACGTGCGGCAGGGCTTGGATCTTGCCGATCAGCTCGTCGCTGGGCGCCTGGTCGACGCCGACCAGCGCGATGGCGTCGTCGCCGGCGGAGACCCTCCCTAAGTTGAAGGTGGCGATGTTGACGTCGGCCTCGGCCAGCAGGCGGCCGAGATTGCCGATGAAGCCCGGCTTATCGAGGTTGTTGACGTAGAGCATGGTCGGGCTGAACGGGCTGTCCAGGTCCATGCCCTTGACCTCCACGACGCGCGGCGTGCCGGCCAGGACGGAGCCGGCGAAGGAGCGCTTGCCCTTCTCCGTGGTGACGGTGATGCGGATCAGGCTCTCGTAGATCGGGCTGTCGTCCTGGCGGCTCTCGGAGACGGTGATGCCGCGCTCCTTCGCCACCGCCGGCGCGGAGACCATGTTGATCTCCGCCAGCATGGGCCGCATGACGCCGGCCAGGGCCGCGGCGGTCATCGGCTTGGCGTTGAGCTCGGCCACGTCGCCCTCGTAGGCGATGTCGATGGCCTTGATGCCGAAGTCGACCATCTGGCCGGCGAAGGCGCCGAGCTTTTCGGCGAGCGCGATGAAGGGCTTCAGGCGCGGGGCTTCCTCGGCGGTGACCGATGGGCTGTTCAGCGCATTGGTCACCGCGCCGGTCAGCAGGTAGTCGCTGATCTGCTCGGCCACCTGCAGGGCGACGTTTTCCTGGGCCTCGTTGGTCGAGGCGCCGAGGTGCGGGGTGGCGACGAAGTTGGGCGCACCGAACAGCACGTTCTCCTTGGCCGGCTCGGTGACGAAGACGTCGAAGCCTGCGCCGCCGATGTGGCCGCTCTCGAGGCCGGCGCGCAGGGCCGCTTCGTCAACCAGGCCGCCGCGGGCGCAGTTGACGATCATCACGCCCTTCTTGGTCTTGGCGAGGTTCTCCGCCGAGAGGATGTTGCGGGTCTTGTCGGTGAGCGGGGTGTGCAGGGTGATGATGTCGGCCCGGGCCAGGAGCTCGTCGAGCTCGACCTTCTCGACGCCCAGCTCCTGGGCGCGCTCCTGCGACAGAAAGGGATCGTAGGCCACGACCTTCATCTTCAGGCCCAGCGCGCGGTCGGCGACGATGCCGCCGATGTTGCCCGCGCCGATCAGGCCCAGCGTCTTGGCATAGAGCTCCACGCCCATGAACCGGCTCTTTTCCCACTTGCCGGCCTGGGTGGAGGCGTCGGCGGCGGGCATCTGGCGGGCCAGCGCGAACATCATCGCGATGGCGTGCTCGGCGGTGGTGATTGAGTTGCCGAACGGGGTGTTCATCACCACGATCCCAGCGGCGGTGGCAGCGGGAATGTCGATGTTGTCGACGCCGATCCCGGCGCGGCCGATGACCTTCAGGTTGGTGGCCGCGGCGATGACGTCCTTGTTGGGCTTGGTATCGGAGCGGACGACGAGGCCGTCGTAGTCGCCGATGACCTTGATCAGGTCTTCCTTGGAAAGGCCGGTCTTCACGTCGGCGTCGACGCCGCGCTGGCGGAAGATCTCGATGGCGGCGGGGCTGAGGGAATCTGCGATGAGAACGCGGGGCATGGGAATATCCTTTTCATGGACCGCTCATCCCGGCGAAGGCCGGGACCCAGATGGAATGGCTGGAAGCTGGCTCTATGAGCTCTAAGCCAAGCCCTTCAGCCTCTGAGTCTCGAGATCTGGGTCCCGGCCTGCGCCGGGATGAGCGGAGATTTTGGGAGGCCTCGATCAGGCCGCGGTGAGTTCGGCGGAGACCGACGCGAAAGCCCAGTCGAGCCAGGGCGTGAGCGCGTCGAGGTCGGACGTATCCACCGTGGCGCCGCACCAGATCCGAAGACCCGGAGGCGCGTCGCGGTAGCCGCCGACGTCGAGGGCCACGCCCTCCTTTTCGAGGAGCGCCGCCAGCTTCTTAGCGAATTCCGCCTGCGCGTCTTCGGAGAGCGACGTCACCACCGGGTCGATGACCTTCAGGCACACCGAGGTGTTGGAGCGGATCGCGGGATCCGCGGCCAGGAACGAGACCCAGCCGGTCTTCTGCGCCCAGGCTTCCAGCACGCCCAGGTTGGCGTCGGCGCGGCGCTTCATCTCCGCCAGGCCGCCGATGGAGGCGGCCCACTTGAGCGCGTCGACCGCGTCTTCCACGGCCAGCATGGACGGCGTGTTGATCGTCGCGCCTTCGAAGATGTCGAGGGTGACCTTGTTCGCCCCGTCCTTTTTGGAGGTCATGCGGAACAGCTTCGGCATCGGCCAGGCCGGCGTGTAGGTCTCGAGGCGGGCGACCGCGCGGGGCGACAGGATCAGCACCCCGTGGGCGGCCTCGCCGCCGAGAGCCTTCTGCCAGGAGAAGGTCACCACATCGAGCTTGTCCCAGGCGAGGTCCTGGGCGAAGGCGGCGCTGGTGGCGTCGCAGATGACGATGCCCTCGCGATCGGCGGCGATGAAGTCGCCGTTGGGCACCCGAACGCCGGAAGTCGTGCCGTTCCAGGTGAAGACCAGGTCAGCGTCCTTGCGGACCTTGGTCAGGTCCGGCAGTTCGCCGTACGGCGCATCGAGCACCTCGGCCGCGATCTTCAGCTGCTTGGTGACGTCGGTGACCCAGTCCTTGCCGAAGCTTTCGAAGGCCAGGAGCTGCACCGGCCGCGCGCCCAGCATCGACCACATGGCCATCTCCACGGCGCCGGTGTCGGAGCCGGGGACGATGCCGATCAGGAAGTCGTCGGGGACCTCAAGCACCTCGCGGGTGCGGTCGATGGCCTCTTTGAGGCGCGCCTTGCCGAGCTTGGAACGGTGCGAGCGTCCCAGGACGGCGTTGCGCAGATTTTCGGGGGTCCATCCAGGACGCTTTGCACAAGGTCCGGATGAAAATTCAGGGCGCGCCGGCCGCATGGCCGGCTTCGCGGGGATCGTCATAGCAATGTCTCCCATCCTTACAGATGGACTGCGCCCCGTTGGGAGGGCGTGGCCCGCGGGCCAAAAGCCCCCGTTCCCGCCGCAGCGCAAGAGAAGATTTCTGATGCGACCTTTAGCGCCGCGCGGTCAGGCGGGCGCCACTGCGTCTCGCCGCCACGCCAGCGCGGTGCCGATCGTCAGGCATCCGAGGATTGCGAAAAAGACGACATCGTTGACGATCACATGGAGCATGTCCCGGGGCCGCTCCAGCACGAAGTAGTAGGCGTGGAGGCTGAACTGCATGGCGTAGAGCAGCATGACGGCGCCTTGCCAGAAGCTGGCGTAGCGCACCGCCACTCCGAGGAACGCCAGAGCGGTCAGGGCGTCGATGACCAGATTGGCGAGCTGATCCTGAAACCGGGTCTCGTTCACGATGTAGGCGAGCGTATTCGCCAGAATGATGGCCGCCCCGATTCGCTCCGCCCGTCCGCCTTTTGTGAAGGCGAACACGCAGGCGAACACCGCGAACAAATCGGTCAGGGCGGCAGACAACATGCTGCACCCCTTAGCTCTCTAAGGGGTGCAGCAATAGTTAAAGTGCGGAATTGTTGGGTTTAGCGGACTGCGCGAAGCGTCGTTTCGGTCGTGTCGACCGCACTCGGCGGCTTCTCGCCGGCCATCTGGGTGCGGACACCCAGGCGGAGTTTGGCTTCGTTCAGTTCGTTGTGCACGGCGACCATAGCCGTGCGGGCTTCGCTGAGCGCCTTCATGGCGTCCATCAGCTTCACTTGCACGTCGTCGGCGAACACCATCGAGGTGTTCACTTCCTTGCGCGCCATGAGCACTTCGCTCATCAGTTCGGCGGCTTCCGAGAGTGCGCCGTCAACAGCGGCTTCGGTTACGAACAGCTTCTTGGCCACTCGCTGCGCCACAAACGCTTTTTCCATTAGGATTCCCCAAACAAGGTGAACAACCACAATTCACGGTAAATAGAAGGTTAAGCTTCGCGCAACCGATTCATGGGTTGTTAACCATAATTTCCTCCCCGGACGGTTGTATCTGTGTCTTCGAGGTAACAGTTTCGCCGACCCGAGGTATGGGACCGGGGTCAGCGATCGGTCTGCCGGGAAGCGAAACGTTAGGATTGTTGGTCTAGAGCGAGGGTCCCCGTGCGGCCCATCGCGAGAGTCATGACCCCGACGAACGGCACATCCGGCGCTGCGCCGACCGCCACCTTCCACGCCCGCGTCGCCGGGGTGGGTCTCGTCACGACCCTCGTGGTGCTGGTGGCGGCGTGCCTGACCTTCATGCTGCAGCAGTGGGCGGTGGCGCGGACCCAGTCGCACCAGATGTACGCCAGCCTGGCGCAGATCACCGCCACCACCGAGGCGCCGGCGATCGCCAGCGGCGACAAATCCTCCATCCAGGCCGCGCTGCAGGCCCTGGCCGGCAGCAAGAAGATCGCCGCCGCCCGCCTCACCGCCCCGAACGGCGCGGTCCTGGCGAGCTTCCAGCGCCCGGCCGGCGCGGCGGCGCCCAAGTCCGCGTCGGCCGCTCCGGGGCCGATCGAGGTGATCCGCACCGACGTCGTCGCCAACGGCCGCACCGTCGGACAGCTGGCGCTCAGCGTGTACAGCCCGACGCTCGGCGCCCTGCTCCCGCAATTCATCGCGCTGACCGCCGCCCTGCTGTTCGGCGGCGTGGGCGTGGCGCTGTTCCTGGCGCGCGGCATGGCGCACCGGGTGATCGCCCCGGTGCAGAGCCTGTCGGACGCCATGCATCAGGTCGCCGCCGGCGGCAATTTCGAGCCCATCGAGGTCAAGGCGCCGGACGAGCTGTTCCGCGGCCTGACCTCCAGCTTCAACCACCTGCTCGGCAAGCTGGGCGAACGGGAAGAAGACCTGAAGGGCGCGATGCGCGACCTGGAGGCCGCCCGCGACGCCGCCAACGCGGCCAATGTACTGAAGACCCAGTTCCTGGCCAACATGAGCCACGAGATCCGCACCCCGCTGAACGGCGTCCTGGCCATGGCCGAGGTGATGTCCATGGGCGAGCTGGCCGATGTTCAGCGCGAACGCCTGGGGATCATCCGCCAGTCGGGCAGCCTGCTGCTGGCGGTGCTGAACGACGTGCTCGACCTGTCGAAGATCGAGGCCGGCAAGCTCAGCCTGGTGAGGGAAGATTTCGACATCGCCGCCACGCTCTCGCCCACCGCCGAGACCTTCCAGGTGCTGGCCCAGGGCAAGGGGCTGGAGTTCGGCTTTACGATCAGCGACGCGGCCAAGGGCTGGTGGCGCGGCGACGCCGACCGGCTGCGCCAGATCGTCGGCAACCTGTTGTCCAACGCCGTGAAGTTCACGCCGCAGGGCTCAGTCAGCGCCGCCGTCGAGGTGACCCCGCAGGGCGACACCCTGCGTCTGGTGGTCCGCGACTCCGGCGTCGGCATCGCGCCGGAGAAGCTGCCGGCCCTGTTCGAGAAATTCACCCAGGCCGATAACTCCGCCACCCGCCGGTTCGGCGGCACGGGCCTGGGCCTGGCCATCTGCCGCGAGCTGACCCAGATGATGGGCGGCTCCATCGACGTGGAAAGCCGCGAGGGCCACGGCTCGACCTTCACGGTCGACCTGCCCCTGACCCGCGGCGAGGCCGCCGGCGCGGCCCAGGCCGAGGCCGCTCAGACCGACGGCGACCGCAACATCCGGCTGCTGGCCGCCGAGGACAATCCCACCAACCAGCAGGTGCTGGCCGCGGTGATGGAGTCGCTGGGCATCGACATCGACATCGTGTCCGACGGCAAGCAGGCGATCGACGCCTGGCGGGTCGGCGGCTACGACCTGGTGCTGATGGACATCCAGATGCCCATCATGGACGGCATCGAGGCCGCCCGGCAGATCCGCGCCACCGAGCTGGACGAGCAGCGCAAGCGCACCCCGATCGTGGCGCTGACCGCCAACGCGCTGACCTATCAGGTCGAAGAATACATGGCCGCCGGCATGGACGGCCACGTGGCCAAGCCGATCGAGATCGCCAAGCTCTATGAGGCGATCAGCGCCGCGCTCACAGCCGCGGCCACCGGCGCCTCCGGCCGCACCCCGGCCGCCGCCGCGACCCAGGTCGCCTGAGACCCATCGCAGGCTGAACGCCGGACAACGCGGCCCTCAGGTCCGCGTCAGCCGGCGCATGTTCCTATCGGCTCCATGGCGACTGGAGCGCCATCCCCCGGCCAAGGCTCGGGCGGCGCGCGCGATGCGACCCCCGAGCCGGTCCGGCGTGCCGGAGCGCCCCGGGGCCGGATAGAAGCCCCGGGGCGTTTTCGCGGTGCGGGTTAGGGCCCGACCCGCAGCGTTCCGTCCAGCACCGTCACCGCCTGGCCGCGCAGCAGCACACGCTCGCCGGCGAGTTCGCAGTCGAGGTCGCCGCCGCGGCCGGGGTAGGCTTGCAGGAACTTGACCCGGGCCCGGCCGAGCTTACCGGCGAAGAGGGGCGTGAGAATGGTGTGCAGGGAGCCGGTCGCCGGGTCCTCCGGGATGCCGGAGCCGGGGGCGAAGAAGCGGTCGACGACATCATAGGGCCGGCCCGGATCGGCGAGGGCGGCGATGCCGACATTACCGCGCCCGCCGGTGGCGCCGCTGGAGACGGCCTCAAGGGCCACGAGGTCGGGCGCGCAGGCGTGCACGGCGGCCTCGTCCTTCAGCAGGGCGACCAGATAGGTCGAGGCCCAGACCTCTGCCGGCTCGACGCCCAGGGCCTCGGCCAGGCCCGCCGGCGCCGCGACCTTCGTCGGCGGCTGGGCGGGGAAGTCCATCTCATAGCCTTTGCTGACGCGGTGCACGGTGAGCGGGCCGGACTTGGTGTCGAAGGTGATCGTCCCGGCCGTCACGCCCAGCTCGGAGAACAGCACATGGCCGGAGGCCAGGGTGGCGTGGCCGCACAGCGGCACCTCCAGCGCGGGCGTGAACCAGCGTAGTCCGAAGCGGGCCGGATCGTCCGTCTTCAGCAGGAAGGCGGTCTCGGCCTGATTGTTCTCCGCCGCTAGCGCCAGCATCCAGGCCGCATCCGGCCAGGCGGCCATCGGCTCGAGCACGCAGGCCTGGTTGCCGCGGAAGGCGGCGGCGGCGAAGGCGTCGATGGTCCACTGGCGCATGGCGGGCTCCGAAAAGGCGGAGCTTGCCAATAGCGGCCTGCCGGAAAGAAGCAAGAAGGAATTAGTCGATTGGCTAATTGATTATCTGAAGCTCGGGCCAGCGGGCGGCAGCCGCCGCGGCGGTGCGGGCGAAGCCGGCGGTCTGGCGGATCGGGTTGGGCCGCAGGCGCAGCGCGAACAGGTCCTCCAGGCCGAAGGGCGCGGCGACGGTCAGCCGGCCGTCCTTTTCCAGGCGCACCCCCACCGAGAAGGTGGCGCTGGTGAACCGCTCCAGCGCCTCGGCGGTACAGCCGAGCGACGCATAGGGCTCGCCGAATTTGCCCTCGAACCACAGATGCACGCGGGCCTGGTTGCGCACCTCGACCAGCTCCCGCAGCGGCGGCTCAAAGGCGGCAGCCACCCGCCGGATCACCGCGTCCTCGGCATCGTAGGAGACGTCGGAGGCGTCGTGGTAGCCGAGATCGTAGTCCTTGATGCCGTAGTCCAGGTCGCGGCCGGTCAGGTGATTCAAAACCCGCTGGTAGACCGCGCCTGAGAAGATAAGCCAGTCGGGCAGGTCGAGGTCGCGGGCGGTCTCCAGCACCTGCATCAGGCGCGGGCCGCTGCGGACGATGGCCTCCAGGCGCAGTTCGAGGCTTTCGCTCACGCCCTGCCCCGTAACGGCCAGCCGTGGTCGAGCGGACCCTGGCCGCCGCCGAAGCCTGGCGCACGCGCGATGGCCTCCTGCACATAGGCCCAGGCCAGCGCCACCGCCTCGGTCAGCGGCAGGCCCTGGGCCAGGCCCGCCGCGCAGGCCGAGGCCAGGGTGCAGCCGGTGCCGTGGGTGTGGCGGGTCACCTGCCGCTCGGCCTCGAACACCGTCTCGCCGCTGGCGGTCAATAGGATGTCCACGACGCGCTCGCCTGGCACATGGCCGCCCTTCATCAGCACGGCCTGCGCGCCGGCCCTCAGCAGGGTCTCGCCCGCGCGGCGCAGGTCGTCGGTCGTGGCCACCGTTTCGCCGGTCAGGGCCTCGGCCTCGGGGGCGTTGGGCGTCAGGAGGGCCGCGCGTGGGATGAGCAGGCTGCGCATCGCGCCGGTGGCCGCCGGCGACAGCAGCGCCGCGCCGCCCTTGGCGATCATTACCGGATCGACCACCGCCGGGACGTGGGCTGCCGAGTCCAGCAGTCGCGCCACGGCCTCGACCACGGAGAGATCGCCCAGCATGCCGGTCTTGATGGCGTCCGCGCCGAGGTCGTCCAGCACCGCACGGCCTTGCGCCTCCACGATCTCCGCCGGGATCGGATGCACGGCGCTAACGCCAAGGGTGTTCTGCACCGTGACCGCAGTGATCGCCGTGGCCGCATAGCCGCCCAGCGCCGTCACCGTCTTGACGTCCGCCTGGATCCCCGCGCCGCCGCCAGAATCCGAACCGGCGATGATCAGGACTCGGCCCAGGGAGGTCATGGCCCCGGATAGCGCGGCTCCGCTCGATTTGCACCGCTCAAACATATCCCTTGACGGTTATATATCCAAATGCGAATATATTGACATGACGCCCTTCGAAGCCATCGCCGAACCCAGCCGCCGGCAGATCCTCGACCTGCTGCGCGGCGGCGAACGGCCGGCAGGCGACCTGGTGGAGGCGACAGGCCTCAGTCAGCCCGGGGTATCGAAGCATCTGCGGCTGTTGCGCGAGGCGGGCCTGGTCAGCGTGCGGCCGGACGGCCAGCGCCGGCTCTACCGCCTCGAACCCGGCGAACTGGCCGAACTCGACGCCTGGCTGAAACCCTTCCGAGCATTCTGGGCCGAACGCCTCGACGCCCTCGAAGACCACCTGGAGAAAGAACAATGAGCACCGCACCTAACCTGATGCCGAAGCCCCTGCTGAGCGACGCGCCCCTGGGCGAGGTCACCCGCCAAGGCGACGCCCTGCAGCTGATCTTCCGCCGCCGCTACGACAAGCCCATCGAGAAGGTCTGGGCCGCCCTGACCACGCCGGAACGCCTGGCCGACTGGTTCGCCACCGCCGAAGTCGACCTGCGGGTCGGCGGGATCATCCGGCTGGGCTGGAACGGGGTCCACAAGACCGATGTGACCATCACGGTGTGCGAGCCGCCACGGGCCCTGGCCTGGCGCTGGACGATCGGCGAGCGCGACACCCTGGTGCGTTTCGACCTCGCGCCGGAGGGTGATGGCTGTGCGCTCACCCTCACCCACTCGGGCCTCAGCCCAGACGGCGCGCGCGACGGCGGCGTCCGGGCCGGCTGGCACGCCCACCTCGAGGCTCTGCCCGACGCGATGGAGGGCCGCGCCACGTCCTGGGACACCAAGACCGCCCGGGAGGAAGCCCTGGCCGCGGCCTACCCGAAGCCGCCGGCGTAGCGACATGACCGCCGTCGAACCCCTGGGCCAGGTCCGCCGCACCGGCGAGACCTATGAGCTGGTGTTCGAGCGCCGCCTCGCCCGGCCGATCGAGAAGGTCTGGGCGGCGCTGACCACGCCCGAGCGTCTCGCCGACTGGCTCGCCAACGCCGAGATCGAGCTGAAGGTGGGCGGCCGGCTCGAGCTCTATTGGGAGGCCCACGACTATCGGATGCGTGGGACGATCACGGAGCTCGATCCGCCCTATCTGATCGCCTGGACCTGGCCCGCCGACCAACATCCCGCCTCGGTGGTCCGTTGGGAACTGACGCCTGACGGCGACGGCTGCCGCCTGCGGCTCATTCAGAACAACCTGAATGGGCCCAGCCTGCTCGGCGTCGCCGGCGGCTGGCACACGCACCTGGAGTGCCTGCCGGGAGCCGCCGACGGGCTCAACACCCCCTGGCGCGCCGAGCGCGAGCGGGAGATCGCCAAGCTCTACGCCGACGTGGTCCCCGCCTGAGCGATGGCGGCCCAGACGCGCAAGGCCTGCAAGGTCTCGCGCACGTCGTGGACCCGCACCGCGGCCACGCCGGCCGCGGCGCCGGCCAGGGCGCCGGCGATGGAGCCGCCGAGACGCCGATCCGCCGCCGCGTCGTTGTCCAGGGCGCCGATGAAGCTCTTGCGGCTGACGCCCAGCAGGACCGGAAATCCCAGGGCCACGATCCGGTCGAGGCCGGCGATGAGCGGCAGGTTGTGGCGGATGCGGTGCTTGCCGAAGCCCACGCCGGGGTCGAGCCAGATGCGGTCCTGCGCTACGCCAGCGGCCATGGCCTCGGCGGCGCGCCTGGCCAGGAACGCGGCGACCTCCTCCACGACATCGTCGTAGTGCGGCTCGGCCTGCATGGTCCCGGGTTCGCCCTGCATGTGCATCAACACCACATCGCAGCCGAGCTCGGCGGCCACGGCCAGGCTGTCGGGCGATTGGCGGAGCGCCGTCACGTCGTTCCACATCGTCGCCCCGGCCTCGATGGCGGCGCGGGCCACGGCCGGCTTCACGGTGTCGATGGAGACCGGGATCGCGCTCTCGGCGCGGATCGCCCGGATCAGGGGGACGACACGCTCGATCTCGGCGGCCTCGGCCACCGGCTCCGCGCCCGGCCGGGTGGACTCCCCGCCCACGTCCAGCATGTCAGCGCCCTCGGAGATCAGCCTTCGCGCCTGGGCCAGCGCCGCCTCAGGCGCAGCGAACCGCCCGCCGTCGGAGAAGCTGTCCGGCGTGACGTTGATCACGCCCATCACTTTGACAGGCTGGGAGGCGGTGGGGATCATCGCTGCGCTGGATAACGAAAAAGGGCGGCCCCGTCGCCGGCGGCCGCCCCAATTCGCATCGTCTCTGGGCTGGAGCCTTACGCCGGCTCCGGCTTCGGCGAGATCGGCACCGCCACGGCGGGACCCATCGGCCGCTTGGCGTCGGCGTCCTCGCGGTTCGGGGCGACGCCCTTCAGCGCGCCGATGATCTCGTCGCCGCTCAGGGTCTCGTACTCGAGCAGGGCCTTGGCCAGGATGTGCAGGTCCTCGAGCTTCTCGGTCAGGATGCGCTTGGCCTCGTCGTAGCCGTTCTGCACCAGGCGCTTCACCTCGGCGTCGATGACGTTGGCGGTGTCTTCCGAGACGTTCTGGGTGCGCGACACCGAGTGGCCAAGGAAGACCTCTTCCTGATTGTCGCCGTAGGAGACCAGGCCCAGTTTGTCGGAGTAGCCCCAGCGCGTGACCATGTTGCGGGCCAGACCGGTGGCGGCCTGGATGTCGCTGGAGGCGCCAGACGTTACCTTGTCCTTGCCGAAGATCAGCTCCTCGGCGACGCGGCCGCCCATCATGATCGCCAGACGCGAGGTCATCTGCTCGAAGTTCATGGAGTAGCGGTCGCCTTCCGGCAGCTGCATCACCATGCCCAGAGCCCGACCGCGCGGGATGATCGTGGCCTTGTGCACCGGGTCCGCCGAGGGGACCGTCAGCGCCACCAGGGCGTGGCCGCCCTCGTGGTAGGCGGTGTTCTTCTTCTCTTCCTCGGTCATGACCATCGAGCGGCGCTCGGCGCCCATCATGACCTTGTCCTTGGCCTCTTCGAAGTCGCGCATGGTGACCATGCGGCGGTTCTTGCGCGCGGCCATCAGGGCGGCTTCGTTGACCAGGTTGGAAAGGTCGGCGCCCGAGAAGCCGGGGGTCCCGCGGGCGATGACCTTGGTCTCGACGTCGGCGGCCAGCGGCACGTTCTTCATGTGCACGCGCAGGATGCGCTCGCGGCCATTCACGTCCGGGTTCGGCACCACGACCTGGCGGTCGAAGCGGCCGGGACGCAGCAGCGCCGGGTCCAACACGTCGGGACGGTTGGTGGCGGCGATCAGGATGATGCCTTCGTTGGCCTCGAAGCCGTCCATCTCGACCAGCAGCTGGTTCAGCGTCTGCTCGCGCTCGTCATTGCCGCCGCCGAGGCCTGCGCCACGATGGCGGCCGACGGCGTCGATTTCGTCGATGAAGATGATGCAGGGGGCGTTCTTCTTGGCCTGCTCGAACATGTCGCGCACGCGGCTCGCGCCGACGCCCACGAACATTTCCACGAAGTCAGAGCCGGAGATGGTGAAGAACGGCACGCCGGCCTCGCCGGCGATGGCGCGGGCCAGCAGGGTCTTGCCGGTGCCGGGCGGGCCGATCAGCAGCGCGCCCTTGGGGATCTTGCCGCCCAGGCGCTGGAACTTCTGCGGGTCCTTCAGGAAGTCGACGATCTCGACGACCTCTTCCTTGGCCTCTTCGACGCCGGCCACATCATCGAAGGTGACTCGGTTCTTGTTCTCGGTCAGCAGGCGGGCCTTGGACTTGCCGAAGCCCATGGCGCCTCGGGCGCCGCCCTGCATCTGGCGCATGAAGAAGATCCAGACGCCGATCAAGAGCAGCACCGGCAGGCTCTGCAGGAGGAAGCCCACGAGCGTCATGCCGCCGGCGGCCTTCACCGAGATGTTGGCGCCCTGGCCTTCCAGCCGGCGCACCAGCTCGTCCTGGTTGTTCGGCGTCACCGCCGTGAAGGACTTGTTGGTGTTGTCGGTGACGATCACCTGGCTGCCGCGGATCTCCGCGGTCCGCACCTGGCCGGAGTTCACCTTGCTGAGCAGCTGGGAATAGGTGATCTCGCCGGCGTTGGCGCCCTTTTGGCCACCGCCGGTGACCATCGAATAGAGGCCGATCAGGACGACGACGATAACGCCCCAGATGGCTAGATTGCGCAGGTTCATTGGTATGGACCGCCTCGAAAAGGGCTTGGCGCCGAAACTCCCAAGATAGGAGCCTTGCCGCCGTTTCACCAGTTGGCCGGACGACGCGCGACCTAAGACCGCGCCTTCGCCGTAGTTACGACCCCAAATACGAAGGGCCGCGCCTGAGAGACGCGGCCCCTAGATAGGCATGACTTTACTGAATTAAGCGCTACCGAAGGCCCTTAAGAAACCCTACCGCGTCGGCGCAGGCTTCTTCGGCGCGGCGATCAGGCCTTCGCGCTGAGCGCGTTTGCGGGCCAGCTTACGCGCCCGGCGCACGGCTTCCGCCTTCTGGCGGGCGCGCTTTTCCGAGGGCTTTTCGTAATGGACGTGCCGCTTCATTTCGCGGAACGAGCCTTCGCGCTGCATCTTCTTCTTCAGCGCCTTCAAGGCTTGGTCGACGTTGTTGTCGCGGACGAAAATCTGAACCAGGGTTCTCTCTCCTGTTGATCGCTGGGCGCCCGGCCCCCTCAGTCCCGGCTAGGGGCGGCGGCGAGCGAACAAAAAGGCCTATTTTAGAACGATTTCGGGTCCCCAAGGCTTGTGGCCTTCGGGATTGAGCGCGGCGAGATATCAGAAGAGACCCTGGATGTCCACGCCGCACACGAGGGTTTTCGCCTTCGCGCCGAGGTGGCGTAAGAGAGCGACATGGCCCGATCCGCCTCCAAGCCCGCCCCTGAAGCCGCCAAGGCCGACTGGGCCGAGACCGCCGAACAGCAGGTGCTGGACGCCGCGCTGAAGATCGTCGCGCACGAGGGTTGGACCTCGCGGCTGGCCGTCATGGCCGGCAAGTCGTGCGGCCTTTCGGCGGGCGAGACTGAGCTGTTGCTGCCGCATGGCGCGGCTGATCTCGCCGCCCTGCTCTCCCGGCGGCACGACGCCGCGGCGATGACGGCCCTGGCCAAGATCGATCCGAAGACGCTGAAGATCCGCGAGCGCATCGCCCGCGGCGTGGAAGCCCGGCTGAACGCGGCCGACGCCGACGAGGCCGCCGTGCGCCGCCTGGCGGGCTTCCTGGCCCTGCCGCCGAACCTGACCCTTGGCGCGCGCCTGACATGGGAGAGCGCCGACGTCCTCTGGCGCTGGGCCGGCGACACCGCCACTGACGAGAACCACTATTCCAAGCGCGCGCTGCTGGCCGGCATCCTGACCGGCGCGCTCGCCGTGCGCCTGTCGTCAGGACCCGCCGCGGCGCTCGCCTTCACCGACCGGCGCATCGAAAACGTCATGGCCTTCGAGACCTGGAAGCGGACGACGAAGTTCAAGCCGTCAAAATTCCTCGACGAAGCAGCAGCGGCGATGGGTCGGATCAGGTATCGCTGAGGTCGTCCCTCCTCTTCAGGCGAGGGTGGACGAGGCGAAGCCTCCGACGGGTGGGGGCCTGCGGGGCCAGGGCTCCGATGTCCGCGCTTGAACGCGACTTCCCCGCCCTGGCCGCTTCGCGGCCTGTCCCTCCCCTCAGGAGGAGGGATGAGTCCTAGAGTGGTTTCACCCGGTTGATGTGGCCCATCTTGCGGCCAGGCCGGGCGCCACGTTTGCCATAAAGGTGGATGCGGGTCTCGGGCTCGGCGGCGTATTTCGCCCAGCCGTCAGCCTCGTCGCCCAGGAGGTTGAGCATCTCCACCTGGGCGATGGCGTGGGTGGGGCCCAGCGGCCAGCCGGCGACGGCGCGGATGTGCTGTTCGAACTGGTCGACCTCGCAACCGTCCTGAGTCCAGTGGCCGGTGTTGTGCACCCGGGGCGCGATCTCGTTCACCAGCAGCCGCCCGTCGGCCATCTCGAACAGCTCGATGCCGATGACGCCCACATAGTCGAGGCCGGCCAGGACGCGCGCGGCGATCCGTTCGGCCTGATCGACTATGGCCTGGCTGGCGCGGGCAGGGGCGATGGAGCGGCGCAGGACGCCATTCTCGTGGTGGTTCTCGGCCAAGGGGTAGACCGACGTCGCCCCGTCGCGACCGCGCGCGGCGATCACCGACAGCTCGCGCACGAAATCGGCGGCGGCCTCCAGGATCACCGGGGCGCCGCCCAGGGCCGCGAATTCCGCCGCGGCGTCAGCGGCGTGCTCTACCCACCGCTGGCCCTTGCCGTCGTAGCCCTCGCGCCGCGTCTTCATCAGCGCCGGGACGCCAACGCTGGCGGCCGCCTGGACGGCCTCCTCAGGCGTGCCGGCAGGCGCGAAGGCGACGGTCGGCGCGCCGTGGGCGTTGAGGAAGCTCTTCTCCTCGAACCGGTCCTGGGCGACGGCCAGCGCGCGGGCGCCGGGAGCGACCTCGATCCCGCGCTCGGCCAGCCAGGCCACGGAATCCGCCGGCACGTTTTCGAATTCGTAGGTGACGAGACCCGTCGCGGCGGCCAGCTCAGCCAGCGCCGCCTCGTCCGTATAGTCGCCGACGATCAGCTTCACCGCCACACGGCCGGCGGGACTGTCGGCCTCGCGCTCCAGCACCACCACGTCGAAGCCCAGGCGCGCGGCGGCCAGCGCCAGCATGCGGCCGAGCTGGCCGCCGCCGAGGATGCCGATGGTCGAACCGGGCGCTAGCGGGTTCACGCGTCCTCGACGGTCTCGGGGATGCTGTCGGTCTGGCTGACGGTGAAAGCCGCCAGCCGCTTGGCGATGGCCTCGTCGGACAGCGCCAGGATCTTGGCCGCCATCAGGCCGGCGTTCTTGGCTCCGGCCTCGCCAATGGCGAGCGTTCCCACCGGGATGCCGGCCGGCATCTGGACGATGGAGAGCAGGCTATCCATCCCCTTCAGCGCCTTCGTCTCGATCGGCACGCCCAGCACCGGCAGCTCGGTCAGGGAGGCGGTCATGCCGGGCAGGTGCGCGGCGCCGCCGGCCGCGGCGATGATCACCTTGAAGCCCGCCGCCTTGGCGCCCTTGGCGAAGGCGTACATCCGATCCGGCGTGCGGTGGGCGGACACCACCTTGGCCTCATAGGCCACGCCGAGGGCGTCGAGCATCTCGGCGGCGTGGCGCAGGATCGGCCAGTCGGATCGGCTGCCCATAATGATGGCGACGGGCGCTGACGCGGCGCTCATGTCGATCCGACCCCCATATACGAAGGCGGCGGAGTATAGGCGCCGACTTTGCAGGGGCAACCAAGGACAGCTAGATTCACCAAATCGTCTGCTGCGTTCTTGATTCCACCGTCCGCTCGGGAAATTGGCCATGAAGATCACCGGCGCACGCAACGAGCCCTTCTCGGCCATGAGGCGCCGCGCCCTGGCTCAGGCCGGCGCCCAGGTGCGCCCCTCGATCCCTGTTGATTCCGCAGAGTTTCTGGGCATCTCCGAGGTGGAAATGACGCCCGCGGTCAAGGCCGCGATCCAGGCCCTGATGAGCGAGATCGACGACCTGCGCGGCGAAGTCGGCCGCCTGAAGGGCCGACTGGCGGAGACGGAAGAACTTGCCGACCGCGACGCGCTGACGCCGCTTTTGAACCGCCGGGCGTTCGTGCGCGAGCTCGGCCGCATCCGCACCTTCGCCCAGCGCTACGGCTCGCCAGCCAGCCTGGTCTACATCGACCTCGACGATCTGAAGGGCGTCAACGACCGCCTGGGCCACGCCGCCGGCGACGCGGCGCTGAAGGCGGTGGCCGACCGCTTGCTGTCCCAACTGCGCGAAAGCGACATCGTGGGTCGCATGGGCGGCGACGAGTTCGCCGTGATCCTGGCCCAGGCCGATCAGGCGACCGCCGAGGCCAAGGCCGCCGCGCTGGCCCGCGCCGTCGAAGCCGAGCCCCTGCAATTCGGCGAGTGGTCGGCGCCCCTGCACATTTCGTGGGGCGTGCGCGAGATCACCCAGGACCTCGAGCCCGAAGGCCTTGTGGCCGATGCGGACGCGGCCATGTTCGCCCGCAAGCGGGAGCGGAAGAGCGCCTAGAGTTCCTCCCCTTCGGGGGAGGCGGCCCGATGGGCCGGAAGGGGCTTCTGCTCAAACCCAGGAGCCCCCCCCTCAGTCAGCTTCGCTGACAGCTCCCCCGACGGGGAGCAACTGGTTCACGCAATGATGTCCGGGTTCAGCTGGTCCTCGATGCGGGCGATCTCGTCCTTCAGGGCCAGCTTGCGACGCTTCAGCCGGGCGACCAGCAGCATGTCGGGGAGCGGCGACAGCGAGATCGCCTGCACCGCGGCGTCGAGATCGGCATGCTCCTGACGAAGCTCGGTGAGCCTCGCGTTCAGGGCGGCTTCGGAAAGGTCGTCGTTCATGGGCGCGCGAGGTTCTAGCCCAAGGCCGCGGCGAGCGCAGCCAGCGCGTTGGCGGGCGCAGGCGTTCCCCAGGCGCCCGAGGCGGCTTCCAGGGCGGCCAGGGCGTGGGCGCCGCCGTGCTCGCCGGTCATGGCTTCCAGCGCCTCCATCAGCACCCGCTCGGTGCGCAACTCCACGGCCTTCACCTCCTCGCGCAGGCGCACCCGCTCGCCGTCGTCCACTCCGTCGAAGGCCGGCTTCAGCGCGCGGCGCAGGTTGCGGATCGGGACCAGCGCCAGCGCCTCCCAACGATGCGCCAGGTCGGCGGCGCGGGCCAGCACGTCCGGATCGGCGGCCTCCGCCCAGACGGCCCACAGCAGGAACGAGGTGTTCTGGCCGTGGTCGTCCTGCAGCGAAAGACAAGCTTCGGGCGCGCCAGGCCGGGCGTAGGCCTTCAGCGTCCAGTCCCACAGCGACATGCTTCAGCTCTCCGCCTGCAGCGGCCCGACGTCCCGGCCCCACCGCTTAACCGGCGTCCATGACAGTCCGAAGAGATCGAGGGCGCGTCCCACCGACTGATCGACCATGGCCTCTAGGTTGGCGGGCCGGGCGTAGAAGGCCGGCATCGGCGGCGCGATCACCGCGCCCATCTCGGCCAACCGCACCAGGGTGCGCAGATGACCCAGATGCAGCGGCGTCTCGCGCACCATCAGCACCAGCGGCCGCCGCTCCTTGAGGGTCACGTCGGCGGCGCGGCTCAGGAGCGACGAGGTCACCCCGGTGGCGATCTCGCTCATGGTCCTGACCGAACAGGGCGCCACGATCATGCCGAGCGTCTTGAACGAGCCTGAGGCGACGGACGCGCCGATGTCGGAGACCTTGTGCGCCACGTCGGCCTTGGCGCTGACGTCGGCGGGCGAGAGCGCGGTCTCTTGCGACAGCGTGAGCGCCGCGGCCTTGCTCATCACCAAGTGGGATTCAATCCCCAGTTCGCGGCAGGCGTCGAGCGCGCGCAGGCCGTAGACGATCCCCGAGGCGCCGGAAATCCCCACCACCAGCCTTGGTTTCTCGGCCCCCGGCATAAAATCGCCCCTAACGCGCGAACGGCGGCCTTCGTCTCAGCTGCGCCGGCTGCAAACATATGTGATCTGACAGCCGCGCATAGCGGGTGTTCACTGGCCTCTCCAACAGCAAGGAGGTCACTCGTCATGGCGTTGGAAGCCCGGATCCGCGAACTCGGATCCCGTCACCAGTCCCTTGAAAACGCGATTCAGGACGAACTGAGCAGGCCCGCCGCAGACGACATCCGACTGAAAGAACTTAAGCGACAGAAGCTGAAGCTGAAGGAAGAAATGGAAGCCCTGCGCGAGCAGATTCACTAGCGCTTCCTGGGACGATCCCTCCCTAACCGGGAGAGCAGACGCCAACGGTGCGTTGGCAAGGGTGGGAGGTCCCGCAAGGACGCTCCCACCCGTTCTGTGCGCGCTAGTCCTCGTCGTCCTCGTGATCGTGATCCTCGAAGACCGAGGCGGCGGTATGCTCGTGGTGATCGTCCTCGGGCTCCTCATCGGCGATCACGCCGGTCTCGGAGGCCGGCATCAGGGTCGGGCCTTCCGGCTCGACGATGCCTTTGCGCTTGTCGTCGCGGGCCTTCTTCTCGGCGGCCTTCTTGACCACCGCGTCCAGCTCCATCTGGGTCGAGAGGCCCAGCGTCACCGGATCGACCGGCTTGATGTTGGCCGAGTTCCAGTGGGTGCGGTTGCGAACCTGGTCGATGGTCGCCTTGGTGGTGCCGAGGATGCGGGCGAGCTGGGCGTCGGCCACTTCCGGATGGTTGCGCAGGAACCAGGCGATGGCGTCCGGGCGATCCTGGCGGCGCGACACAGGCGTGTAGCGCGGGGCCTTCTTCTGCGGCTTCAGATATTCCGCGTGGCGGCTCTTGAGCGCCACCAGCTTGTGCTTGGCGTTCTTCTCGGCGAGGTCGAGCTCTTCGCGGCTCAGCTGGCCGTTGGCGATCGGGTCGGCGCCGCGTATATCGCGCGCCACTTCGCCGTCGGCGATGCCCTTCACTTCGAGCGGGTGCAGGCCGCAGAACTCGGCGATCTGTTCGAAGGTGAGGGAGGTGTTGTCGACCAGCCAGACAGCAGTCGCCTTCGGCATCAGGACATCGGTGCTCATGGTGTTATCTTTTCGCGTCTTTTCCGTGGGTCGGAAATGAAGGCGCCCGGCCTTTCGGCCGGGCGGTGAGGGGCGATCTATAGGCCCGATCAGCGGTTTGGGAAACTTAGATTGTCGCCGCGCCGCGCGCGGCGCGCACGCTGGGGCGGTCCGGCCGCTTCGCCCGACGGCCGCCGCCCGCTAGAGCGGTTCGCGTCCCAGGATGCGGAGACCATAGCCGCCGGACCCCGGCAGGACGGTCTGGGACGAGGTCAGCAGCTTCATGTCGCGCACCCCCAGGTCGATGAGGATCTGGGCGCCGACGCCATAGTCGCGCAGCACGTTCTCGGTCTGGCTGGCCTCCGGCTGGCCGTAGCGTTCCGAGAGCCAGGCCGGGTTGCTGTCGCGGATGAACACCGCAGCGCCGGCGCCGTCATAGGCGGCGATGGCGGCCAGCGCCCGCGGCACATAGTCCCGCCGGGCCTCCACATGGCCCAGCATGTCGGCGGCCATGTCGACGCGGTGCATGCGCACCAGGGTCGGCTTGTCGGGATCGATCTTGCCCTTGGTCAGGACCACATGCTCGGTGCCGTCGAGGATGTTGCGGTAGATCACCATCCGGAAGCGGCCGCCGTAGGAGGAATCGAACGGCGTCTCCAGCACCCGCTCCACTTGCCGCTCGGTGCGGCGGCGGTAGGCGATCAGGTCGGCGATGGCTCCGATCTTCAGGCCGTGCAGCTGGGCGAAGGCGACCAGATCGGGAAGCCGGGCCATCGACCCGTCATCCTTCATGATCTCGCAGATCACGCCCGCCGGGTTCAGGCCCGCCATGCGGCTGATGTCGACGGCGGCCTCGGTGTGGCCGGCGCGGACCAGAACGCCGCCATCCTTCGCCACCAGCGGGAAGATGTGGCCAGGCGAGACGATGTCATCCGGGCCCTTCGTCGGATCCACGGCGACGGCGATGGTGTGGGCCCGGTCGTGGGCAGAGATGCCGGTGGTCACCCCCTCGCGCGCCTCGATGGAGACGGTGAAGGCCGTACCGTGGCCCGACTGGTTGTCGCTGGCCATGGGCGGCAGGCGCAAGGCCCGGGCGCGCTCGGCGGTGATGGAGAGGCAGATCAGGCCGCGGGCGTGCTTGGCCATGAAGTTGATCTGCTCGGGTGTGGCGAACTGGGCGGGGATGATGACATCGCCCTCGTTCTCCCGGTCCTCGGCGTCCACCAGGATGTAGGGCCGCCCGTTGCGGGCGTCCTCGATGATGTCCTCGATCGGCGAGATGGCCGAGGAGAAGGCGTCGGGATCGGGCGGGACGGGACCGGCCCCTACGTCCTTGGCGGACGGCACGAGGTACGGGCGCTTCATCTGTCGGCTCCCTGCAGTTGGGCGCGGCGCATCTGGGCGAACTCCATCACCTGGTCGGCGACCGTGGCGATCTGGCCGGCGTCCCGGGTCTCAAGGCATTCGCCCGACGCGTCGAACAGGTTAGCCGCGCTGAGCGCAGCCCCATAGGGCGTCGGCCAGCCCCGCATGGCATGTATGATGCCGCGCACCGCCATCAAGGTGGCGCCGCCGGCCTGAGGGCCCGCCGCGGTCACAATGACGCCCACCGGCAGGCCGTGAAAATAGGGGCGTTCGTCGCGGCTGGTCAGCTCCAGGGTGTCGAGCGCGTTCTTCACGACCCCCGACAGCGAGCCGTGATAGCCGGGCGTCGCCAGGATGATCCCGTCGGCGTCGCGCACCGCCTGGGCGAGCTCCGCCTGCTCGGCGCTGGGACCGGCCGGTCCGGGGTTGAAATGCGGCAGGCGCTCGAGGAACTCCCCACTGAACAGCCGCGTGCGCGCGCCGCCCGCCTCCGCCTGGCGCAGCGCCAAAATCAGCGCCCGCTCGGTGGCGGAGCCTGCGCGCGGCGTGCCGCCTATTCCCACGATGAGGGGGCCGCTCATGCGCTCTCCGTCTGCGGTGCGAACACCTTCTTGAGCTCGGTCTTGACGATCTTGCCGTTGGCGTTGCGGGGCAGCATTTCCGGCCAGAAGACCACCTTCACGGGAACCTTGAAACCCGCGAGCCGCGCGCGGACGAAATTGCGCAGCTCGGCCTCGGTGGCGGTCTGGCCGGGCTTCAGGTGCACCACCGCGCCGGGCTCCTCGCCCAGGGTCTTGTGCGGAATGCCGACGATCGCCGCGTCCATCACCGCCGGATGCTCATAGAGGGCGTTCTCCACCTCCACGCAGTAGATGTTCTCGCCGCCGCGGATCAGCATGTCCTTGGCCCGGTCGATGATGAACAGGAAGCCCTCCTCGTCGATCCGCGCCAGGTCGCCCGTGCGCAGCCAGCCGTCGACGAAGGTCTCCGCCGTCGCCTGCGGCTTGTTCCAGTAGCCCTTCACCACCTGCGGGCCCTTGCACCACAGCTCGCCGACTGCGCCCACCGGCAGGATCGTCGCGCCATCGGCCGGATCGCGGATCTGCATCTCCCCCACCGGCGCGGCCGGCCCGGCGCTATCCGGCCGGTTCTCGTAATCCTTACCCAGGTGCGAGGTGAAGGTGGCGGTGGTTTCGGTCATGCCCCAGCCGTTGCCGGGCTGCGAGCCGGGGAACGTCTCGGCGATCTTGCGAACCAGCTCCGGCGCCGAGGGCGCGCCGCCATAGGTCACCGCCACCAGGGACGAAAGGTCGTACTTGCTGCGCGCGGGATGCTCGATCAGCTGCCAGGCGATGGTCGGCACGCCGCCGGTGGAGGAGACCTTCTCGCGCTCGATCAGCCGCATGGCGGGCTCGGCGTCCCAGCGGCGCATCAACACGATCTTGCCGCCGGCGTTCATGGTCGGGCCGAGCGTCGCCGACAGGCCCGTGGCGTGGAAGAACGGCACCACCAAGAGCGTCACCCGCTGCGGCAGCTTGTGCGGGTCGCTCTCCGGCAGGGGCTCGCCGGCGCGGACGAAGTTGCGCACCGCTGAAATGCCGCCCGCGCCGACGTTGGAGGTCATGTTGCGGTGGGTGCCGAGCGCGCCCTTGGGCTTTCCGGTGGTGCCGGAGGTGTAGAGGATGGTGGCGTCGTCGTCGGGACCCATGTCCACGTCGGGCAGCGGCCGGCCGGGCAGATCCTTCCAGCCGTTCACCGAGCCGATGACGTCTTCCAGGCGTGCGAGCTTGGGGTGCGACAACGCTTCGGTCGCCCTCGAAACATAGACGCGGCCCAGCTCGCCCAGGCTGTCGAGGTATTCGGAAACCCGGCCCAGCCGCTCATCGTCGACGATGGCGACCTTGGTCCCGGAATCCGCCAGGCCGTACTCCAGCTCCGGTCCGGTCCACCAGGCGTTCAGCGGGGTGACGATGGCGCCCGCGAGGATGCCCGCGAAAAAGGCCACCGGCCATTCCGGCAGGTTGCGCATGATCACCGCCACCCGGTCGCCCTTCCGGACGCCGTCGACCTGCAGCTGATGGGCCAGCGTGATCGTGGCGCGGGCGAAGGCCTCGTAGGTGGCGCGGTCTTCGTCGTAGACGAGGAACTCGCGGTCAGGGAATCCGCGCGCGTTCTTGAACACCTCGCGCAGGGTCGGCGGCGCGTTCTTCCAGACCCTGGT
>NZ_SSMZ01000086.1 GCF_004799395.1 Phenylobacterium sp. | reverse complement strand
CCGATCGATGCGTGCGCCTCCATGGGAAGCCGCAGCCAGATGAGCCCTTCGGTGACCTGTTGAACCGCGAAGAGCACCGGCGTTGCAGCCAGTGGCAGATCGTGCAGCTGCCGCGTGCGGGCCATGGCGACCAGGCCCAGCGAGCCCGTCACGGCGGCCGCAGTGAAGCTCGCTGTCGCCGAAAAGCACATTCAGGATTTCCAAGGTTCCCCCGACGTCTAACAGGGTCGCGCCAGAGAGCCTCGACCTATCTCGGCGGATGACAGCCTGCAAAAGGCTTCGGTCGGGGCCGTTGGCGACGATCGTCCTGCTGACGGGTGAGGGCCAGGGTCCGCCGGGCTTGCGTCGTCCATGGCGCCCACGGCGCGCTAAGGACCACCGCGCCCATCCTGGCGTCTTTGCGTCGGCCCAGCGCCGTCGCATAAGGGGGGATGTTGAATCTGCTCTTCGTGGCGCTCGGCGGCGCACTGGGCTCGGTGAGCCGCTACCTGCTGAACGACCGCGTGCGCGCCGTCTTCGGGACGAGCTGGCCCACCGGCATATTCACCATCAACGTCCTGGGCGGGTTCCTGATGGGCTGTCTGGTCGGCGTCCTGGCGCATCGCGGCGGAGCTGACCAGGAGCGCTGGCGTGTGCTGATCGGCGTGGGCGTGCTTGGCGGGTTCACCACCTTCTCGTCCTTCTCGCTGGACGTGGCGCTGATGATCGAGCGCAAGGCCTATGGCCAGGCCGCCGCCTACAGCCTGGCGTCCGTCGTGGTCTCGGTCATCGCCCTCTTCGCGGGGCTGATGCTTATGCGCAAACTGCTGGCATGAAAGAAGTCCGCACCCTCTATGTCGACGCCGGCGAGGATGGCGTGCGGCTCGATCGCTGGTTTAAGCGCCGCTGGCCGCACCTGAACCACATCCAGATCCAGAAGCTGGCCCGCTCCGGCCAGATCCGGGTGGATGGCGGGCGCGCCAAGCCGGAGACGCGGCTGGCGGCCGGCGCCCAGGTGCGCGTGCCGCCGTTGCCGGAAGCCGGGCCGCAGCGTGAAAGGGGCGCACTCGACCCGCGCGAGATCGCCTACGCCAAGTCCCTGATGCTCTACGAGGACGATGAGGTGCTGGCGCTGAACAAGCCTGCGGGCCTGGCCGTCCAAGGCGGCACCAAGACGGTGAAGCACGTCGACCGGTTGCTGTCGGCCTGGGGCGAGGGACTGGAGCGCCCGCGGCTGGTGCATCGCCTGGATCGGGACACCTCCGGCGTTCTGGTGCTGGGTAAATCGCCCGGCGCGACGGCGAAGCTCGCGGGCGCCTTCGCCAAGCGGCGCGCTCTGAAGACCTATTGGGCCCTGGTCTACGGCCTGCCCAAGCCCGGTCAGGGCGTATTGGAATTGCCCTTGATGAAAGCCGGCGTCGGCGACCGCGAGATGGTCATTCCGGCCGATCCGAAGGACCCGCGCGCCGAGCCGGCGCAGACCGAGTTCGTCACCCTGGCGCGTGCCGCCGACAAGGCCGCCTGGATGGCCCTCTGGCCGCACACCGGACGCACCCACCAGCTGCGCGCCCACATGCTGGCCATGGGACATCCGATCCTGGGCGATCCCAAATACGCCACCGAGGCCTCGCGCGAGTTGTCCGGCGGTCTGAAGCTGCAATTGCACGCACGCCGGCTGGTCCTGGCCCACCCCTCGCGCGGGCAGCTTGTCCTCGAGGCCCCGATCAGCCCAGAACTGGCCGCCGGCTTCGAACGCTTCGGCTTCGATCAGCATGAGGCCGATCCCGAACCCTTCACGTCGAAATCCCGGAAGTCCCATCGATGAATGAGTCCGCCATCGTCGAACGCGCTGAAGCGCTTAGCGCCCAGGGCCGGACCGCCGAGGCGGTCGCGCTCACCGAGGCCCTGGTCGCCGGCCCGTCGCCCAGCCACATGGCGCTGGCGATGCATTCCGGAGCCCTCAAACGCGACGGCCGTAGCCTGGAGGCCCTGGAGTTCGATCGTAAGGCCATCGCCCGCTTCGGCGAGAATCCGATCGCCTGGCACAACCTGGCCGCCACCCTCGACGATCTCGGCCGTGCGGAGGAGGCGGTGGAGGCATGCGAAAACGCCTTTCGGCGCGGCATGGACGCCCCGCAGACCTTCGCCGTCTACGCCCGCGCCCTGCGCGCCGTCGGCAACCACCCGCGCGCTGACTACGCCTACCGCCAGGCCCTGATGCGCGCGCCGGGCGACCTCGGGGTAGCCTCGGAGTTCGCCAACCACCTCTGGATGATCACCGGCGACCTGAAGGTGGCCGATAGCGCGCTCGACGCCGCCTACCATGCCGGCGCGCCGCCCGCGCCGCTGCTCATCGCCAAGGCCACCCTCTACCAAGCCGCGGGCGACTCGGAGCGCGCCTATTCCCTGATGGAGAAGGCCAGCGAGCGCATGCCGGGCGAGGTCTTCGTGCACCTGGCCGCGGTCGAGTATGCGCTGCGGCTGGACCGGGTGGATATGGCCGAGGCCTTCTCGCGCCGCGCCGAGACGGTCGAGCCGCGCTCGCGCAGCGTCATCCAGTATTCCGCGATCGTCGATCTGGCGGCCGCACGCCCGGCCGAGGCCTTCGCAAAGCTGCAGGGCGCCCTCAAGGATCACCCGAACGATCAGTCCCTATGGGGCTGGATGGCGGTCGCCGCCCGCGCGGTTGGCGATCCACTGTACGAATGGCTCTGCGACTACGAGAAAATGGTCGGCGTCTATGATCTCGAGACGCCGGGCGGCTGGCCAAGCCTGGAGGCGTTCCTGGCCGACTTGGCGAAGGAACTGAAGGCGGTCCACGTCTATCGGCAACACCCGACCAACCAGTCGATGCGCCACGGCAGCCAGTCGATGCATATGCTCAGCGGCTCCAACGCCCCGCCGATCAAGGCCTTCTTCGAGGCGCTCGAAAAGCCGATCCGCGAGCACATGGCGAAGCTCGGCCAAGGCGACGATCCGCTCCGCCGCCGCAACACCTTCGACTACCGCCTCGTCGGCGCCTGGTCGGTCAGGCTGAAACCCAACGGCTTCCACCGCGATCATTTCCACCCGGACGGCTGGCTCTCCTCGGCCTTCTACGTCGAGACGCCTGACGAGGCGCTGCAGAGCGCCGAACGCCAAGGCTGGATCCGCTTCGGCAAGCCGCCTTTCATCACCAACCCGCCGATGGAGGCGGCCCACCACGTGCGGCCGAAGCCTGGCCGGCTGGTGCTGTTCCCGGCCTATATGTGGCACGGCACGATTCCGTTCACGACGGACGAGGCCCGCATGACCATCGCCTTCGACGCCGTGCCGAAGTAGGGGCTAGACCAGTCCCATCACCGGCTTGGCGGCGGCGCTGCTCGGGAAGATGGCGTTGTCGAGAGCGGTGCGGTCGACGCCCATGTGCTCGGCCAGCACCCCCTTGAAGAGGCCGCGCATGTCCAGCGCGGGCGCGACGTCGCGGTTCTCGAACAGGGCGTTCTGCTTCAGCGTCGGCCAGTCGCCGACGATGCCGCCGGGCTTGAGCGCCCCGCCGAGGATCAGGGCGGTCGAGCCGGTGCCGTGGTCGGTGCCCCCGGTGCCATTGGCGCGCGCGGTGCGGCCGAACTCGGTGGCGACCAGCACCACGGTGTTCTTCCACTCCGGTCCCAGGCCCGTGTGGACGCCGTCCAGCACCGCGTCGAGATAGGCCAGGCGCTGGGTCAGCAGGCCCGCCTGGTTGGCGTGGCTGTCGAAGCCGTCCAGCGAGATCGCCGCCACGGTCGGGCCGCCCGGTTCGCGCATGAAGCCGGCGAGGGACTGGCCCAGCGTCTTGGCCGCCTCGCGGCCCTGCTGAGCGCCGGCGCCTGCGGCGGGTCTGCCGCCTTGCGCCATCATCGCGCCGCCACCGTCGAGCCCCACCGTGGCGTCCTTGGCCATGGTCTCCGTGGCCAGGCCTCGGGCGAGCGCCGGGCCCAGCAGGCTGTCGTTGCGATAGAGGTCTTGCAGCAGGGTGGGCAGGCGCGCCTCGGCGTCAACGCCGCGGCCCGGCGACCAGGACGCGGTCTGGACCTTTCCGCGCAGGATCAAGGGCGCTGTGGGGCCGATGGAGATCGCGTCGACCTTGCGGTGCGCCGCCAGCGTCTCGACCGTGCGGTTCAGCCAGCCGGAGGTGGTGGCGTAGACGCCGGGCGCGCCGGTCTCCAGCACGTCCTGCGCCTCGAAGTGCGAGCGGGCGCGGTCGGGGGTGGCGACCGCCGGTACGATCCGCGCCTCGCCGGCCTTGGCCATGGCGTGAACGGCGGTGAGCTGCGGATGGAGCGCGAAGGTTCCGTCCAGCGGCAGGGCGGTCTCGCCCAGCGCCAGGCCGCCGCGCAGGCCACGGTATTCGCTGTCGCCCACCGGCGGGGCGACGGAAAGGCCGTCCATGCCGCCGCGGCAGATGACCACGATCACCTTCTTCTTATTGGCTTCGCTGTCCGCCGCCATGGCCGGCACGGCCATAAGCTGCAGCGAGAGCCCGAAGCCAGCCGCGGTCGCAAGCAGGCCCCTTCTTGTCGGGAAAAGGGGCGGTGAGGGGGTGAAGGCGTTCATCGGCGTTGGAACTCCGGACTCATCAGGAGGAGGGCGAAGCCCTCGGGGCGCGACTCGGCGCGCGCTATGGCCTTGGCGGTGTCGGGGCTGAGGCGGTCGCCCAGAGCGTCAGCCGCCAGGGCCTTGGGATCGCGGTCCTGGACTGCCCCGGCCGAGAAGGCCTGGGCGAACTGCATGCGTTTGACGATGGCGTCGGGCGCGGCCCAGGACTGGGCGTCCTCGGGCCAGCCCTTCGGCGAGGGCGCCGAGAAAGGCTTCTGCCCGAGCGCGGTCAGGATCGGACCGACCTGCTGGAAGCCCACCGGAAGCGCGCCCGCGGCCCGGTAGCTCGAGACGATGAACTCATAGGGCGTCTTGAATTTCGCCGGCGCCGGGTCCCAAGCCTCCGGTGCGGTGATCAGGGCGTCGGCGACCTTGGCCAGATCGCCGCCGCTGCCGGTCCAGGCCGCCTGCAGCCGCGCCACCAGGGCCGGCGGCGGATCGTCGGCGACGAAATGGCGTGCGAGCTTGGCGCAGATGAACTGTGCGGTCTGCGGCTTGCCGGCCAGGTCGGCGAGGATGGCGCCAGCCTGGGCCTTGCCGCTCTCGTCATATCGCACGCCCATGACCATCCGCGATCCAGGCTCGTGGGCCTGCCCCCGGAACACCGCTTCCCCATAGACCCCGTCGCGCTCGCCGCCGATGGAGAGGCCGGTCATGGCGCGGGCGAACTCAGTGACGTCGGCCTGGGTGTAGCCGCCGTTCACGCCGACCGTGTGCAGCTCCATGATTTCGCGCGCGAGGTTCTCATTGAGGCCAGGCGTGCGCTGGGCGGCCTTCTGCAGGTTCGCGCCGCCGAAACCGGCGGGACCGCGACCGGCGAAGCCGTTGCGCATGTTGCGCGCCTGCTCGCTGTCCGGCCCGATGGACTGGATCTGGTCGAGGTAGGTCAGCATGGCCGGATGGGTCTCGGCTGCGACCAGCAGCTCCTCGAAGCGACCGAAGACGTGCGGCCGGATCGCCTCTTCCTCGAAGGGGCCGACGACCGTTCCGGTGATGGCCTTGGTGGCCGAGACGGTGAAGTGGTTGGCCCAGAACAGAGTCCAGCGTTCGCGGAAGCCCGCGTCGGTAGAGGCGGCCAGCTGGGTGCGCGCGGCGAAATCGCTGGAGATGTCCTGGCGCAGCATGTTGCCGACGACCTTGACGGGATCGCGTGCGTCGCCCTTGCCTGGGGCCGCGTCGGCCATGGCGGGGCCGACCGCGTCCATGGGGGCCGCCGCGGGCTTGGCTGGGCGCACGTCGGAGGCCTTCTCGAGCCGTACCTCGCGCCGTTCGCGCTGGTAGGTGCGGAATTCGGCCATGCGCTGGATGCTGGTCGGCGCGGGGCCGGCGGGCTGGTCGGCGCCGGAACGGCGGATCTGGGCCTTGAGGAAGCCTTGCGGGTCGCTGCGGGCCTTATCGATCTCCCCGGGCCGGGCTCCGAGCCCAAAACGGGTGACCGCGATGGCCGCTTTCATGTCCTGATCGGCAAGCGCCACTTGATCGTGCTCCTTGCGCTGATCCCTCTCGCCCGGCATGCCACCGGAAAGCGGCTGAATGCGGGCCGGGACGTAACGGAGTAATTCAAGACTTGGCGCGAGGATTTCACGAACCCGGCGACAAGCCCAGGCGGTTCTACGGCGCCGTTTCTGTCGCTTCGATGAACGGCGGCTTTACCGTGATGCTCGACGGCCGCACCCTGCGCGGTCCGAAAGGCGCGCAAACTGTGCTGCCGAACGCGGCGCTCGCGGAACTGGTGGCCGAGGAATGGGCCGGGCAGGGCGAGCACCTGGCGCTCGCGGCGATGCACGCAACCCGGCTGGCCAACACCGCGATCGAGGCTATCCCACAGGCCCGGGACGCCACGGCCCAGCAGATCGCCGACTACGCGGCCTCGGACCTGCTCTGCTACCGCGCCAGCGAGCCGGCAGGCCTGGTCGCCCGCCAGCAGGAGCGCTGGGACCCCGTCCTCAGTCGCGCCGAGGCCGAGATCGGCCTGCGGTTCATCCCAGTCAGCGGCATCGTCCACCAGCCGCAGCCACAGGAAACCCTGGAGCGGGTGAAGGCGCTGGCGCTCGAACTCGATGACTTTGGACTGGCCGGTCTCGCGTTCGGGGTCCCGCTGTTCGGTTCGGCGGTGCTGAGCCTGGCCGTGCAGCGCGGCTGGCTCTCCGGCGAGGCGGCCTACGACCTCTCACGGCTCGATGAAGCCTGGCAGGAGGAGAAGTGGGGGATCGACGACGAAGCCGCCGAACGCACGGCGCGGCTGCGCGGCGAGGCGATCATGCTCGACCGCTGGTTCGCCGCCCTTTCCTGAAGCGCAGTCTCGCATCACAGGGTCGGCGACCGCCGTTCTCCTCCTGGCGCCGTTCTTGCGGCATTCGGCCTCAATGCGGGGCGATTGTCTCGGAACGGAGCGAAATTCGTCGTGATCGGCTCGGTCACCACCTACGGCGGTCTCAGCCTGACACAGGGCGCGATGACCTATGCGGTCACGCCGGGCGCCTCGGCAGGCGCGTCGGGCGACCAGCCGCAGCCCGATTCGCAGGGTCAGGCCCAATCCGCGGCCAGCGCCCAACAGGCCGCCTCCGAGCTGGCCGCCACCAACGCTAACCTCACGCCCGCCACCATGTCGGCCCTCATCCAGGCCCAGGCGAGCCTCGTCCAAGACGCGCCGGCCATGATCCGCCAGCACACCGCCGAGACCATCGGCCAGATGATCTGGCGGCTGGACCAGGCCCCGCCGCTCAGTCCTGCGCCCATGGCCGTGCGCCAGCTCCAAGCGGCGCGGATGGCCCTGACCCAGAGCCTCGTCGACCTGCGCGCCTAGGCGATCTCGCAAGCTTGCCTCTGACGCGGCAGCGCTCTACCCCTTGCTTCCGTTCAGGGAAGGGGTCTTAGGCGCGTGAAGCATATCCTCGAAGAGCTGGAGAAGCGGCGTGAAGAGGCGCGCGCCGGGGGCGGCGAACGGCGGATCGCAAGCCAGCACGCCAAGGGCAAGCTGACCGCCCGCGAGCGGGTCGACCTCTTGCTCGACGAGGGTTCCTTCGAGGAGTTCGACATGTTCGTCGAGCACCGGGCCACGGACTTCGGCATGGCCGAGCAGAAGATCCCCGGGGATGGCGTGATCACCGGCTGGGGCCGCATCAACGGCCGGGTGGTTTTCGTCTTCTCCAAGGACTTCACGGTGTTCGGCGGTTCGCTCTCGGGCGCCCACGCGAGCAAGATCCTCAAGGTGCAGCGCCAGGCGATGAAGGTCGGCGCGCCGATCATTGGCCTCTTCGACGCGGGCGGCGCGCGCATTCAGGAAGGCGTGGAGAGCTTGGCGGGCTACGCCGACATCTTCCTGGAGAACACGCTGGCCTCCGGCGTCATCCCGCAGATCAGCGTGATCATGGGCCCCTGCGCGGGCGGCGACGTCTATTCGCCGGCCATCACCGACTTCATCTTCATGGTGAAGGACACGAGCTACATGTACGTGACCGGCCCGGACGTGGTGAAGACGGTCACCCACGAGGATGTCAGCCACGAGGACCTGGGCGGCTACCGGGTCCACGCCATGAAGTCCGGCGTCGCCGACGGCGCCTTCGAAAACGACCTGGAGGCGCTCACCCAGGTCCGCCGGCTGGTGGATTTCCTGCCGCTGTCCAACCGCGAGAAGCCGCCGATCCGCGAGAGCTACGACGAGCCGGAACGCGACGAGGCCAGCCTCGACACCCTGATCCCGGCCAATCCCAACAAGCCCTACGACATGAAGGAGCTGATCTCGAAGGTCGTCGACGAGGCGGACTTCTTCGAGATCAGCCCGGACTTCGCCAAGAACATCGTCGTGGGTTTCGCCCGCCTCGACGGCCAGCCGGTGGGCATAGTCGCCAACCAGCCCATGGCGCTGGCAGGCGTGCTCGACATCGACGCCTCTCGCAAGGCCGCGCGCTTCGTGCGCTTCTGCGACGCCTTCGAATTCCCGCTGATCACCTTCGTCGACGTGCCGGGCTTCATGCCGGGCACCAAACAGGAGCAGGGCGGCCTGATCCGCCATGGCGCCAAGCTGCTCTTCGCCTTCGCCGAGGCCACCGTGCCGAAGATCACGCTGATCACCCGCAAGGCCTATGGCGGCGCCTATGACGTGATGAGCTCCAAGCATATCCGCGGCGACATCAACTACGCCTGGCCCACCGCCGAGATCGCGGTGATGGGCTCGAAGGGCGCAGTGGAGATCATTTTCCGCAATCAGACGGCCGAGCAGCTGGTCGAGCACGAGGCGCAGTACAAGGCCCGCTTCGCCAACCCCTTCGTCGCCGCCTCCCGCGGATACATCGACGATGTGATCATGCCCCACGGCACCCGGCGGCGGATCGTGCGCGCGCTGAAGAACCTCAAGGGCAAGACGCTCACCAATCCCTGGAAGAAGCACGACAACATTCCGCTGTAGTCAGGAACCTCCGCCGGACGGCTCCGGTTGTGGGCGTAAGCATGCCCCACACATCGGAGGACCACCCCATGGCCGGCAACAACTGGATGGACGATCGCGAGCGGCAGATCCGTGAGCGCGACGGGCGCGGAACGAGCGACTACCGCAGCCGCTCCGACGAAGACCGCACCTGGGATCGGGAAGAAGAGCCGGGCGCCTATGCCGCCCGCCGGAGCGGCCCGAACCGCGACCGGGTGTTCGGTGAGCGCGAGAGCG
>NZ_SSMZ01000085.1 GCF_004799395.1 Phenylobacterium sp. | reverse complement strand
TCAAAGGACTCCTTCGCCGGGTCGAATCGAAAGCCGGCGGGCGGCTTGTCGGTGATCAGGGCGACCAGCTCCCACTCCGGGTGGAAGCGGCGCAGCGTCTGGTAGAGGACACGCGCGCGGTTCAGATAGGAGAAGGTGAAACTGGAATAGCAGAGGACTTTCATCCGGCCCGCTCCAGCAGATCGACCGTAAGCGCGCTGAACGCCAGGTCGTAGAGGGCTGGCCGGCGACGCGCGCGGGCCAGTTCGGCGACCTCCCCGCTCTCGAACGCCGCGCCCAACGCCGCCTCGCCGGCCATGACCAGGCCGTGGCGCTCCTGTTCCACAAAGGCCGCGACATTGCCGCTGTCCGGGTTGGTGATCACCGCCGCGCCGGCCGCGACGGCCTCATAGGCGATGAAGGAGAAGGTCTCACGGCAAAGCGGCCAGATGATCGCGGCGTCCACGTCGTGCGCCTCGATCGCCTCCTGCATGGCGCGGGGACGGGCGTCGGTCACCGTCACCTTTTGGAATTCGATCCCCAGGCCCGGGGGCGTGCGTCCGCCCAGGTGCAGGAAGTGGTAGCGTGGGTCGCCGGCGTGCTTCGCCGCCAGGTCGCGGAATACCTCCCAGCCCTTGTGCGCCGCCGGCATGCCGGCATAGGCGATCCGCAGCGGCCGGTCGGCCGGCGGGATGGGCGCCGGACCGCGCTCCACCAGGCGCGCATGCGGCAACACCACCTCGCCGGCTGTCGGATAGGCCGAGCGCGCCTTCCAGAGGTCCAGGGTCGGCTGCGCGGGGCTGACCACCGTCAGGGAAAGCCGCTCGAACAGCCGCTCGTGTTCGGCCACGTGCCGGGCGCGCCAGGGACCGTAGACGCAGATGCCGCAGGCCTGGCTCTCCGGCGGCGGCGCCGAACAGTCCTCGACGTCGTTGCGCAGCAGGTGGAAGCCAGCGCAGAGGCTGGCGAAGTCGTGCAGCCAGAAAAAGCCGGCCTTGAGGCCCGTCGCCGCCAGGATGTCGGCGGTCTCGCCGGCGTTGTGGCCCAGGAGGCTGTGGATGGCGAAGCTGCGCTGACCGGGTTTCACCGCACCCGCCGCCTTGGCCAGAGCGCCGACGATCGCCTTCGGCTCGAACATCCCCAGCGGCTTGCCGTTCAGCAGCACGCCCAGGCGCCCGGCCTCGCCGCGCAGCCGCACCACCGGCCAGGGCTTGGCGGGGAAGAGGTGCAGGTGGTCGCGGCCCAGCTTCCTGATCCGCGCGCCCTCGCGCTGCAGGCAAAGCTGCACCCCGCCGGTGTTGGTCGTGTAGTCATCGTGGCTGACGGTGACGTGCAGTTCGGCCAGGCCGGTCTTCGCAGCCTCCAGGCCCTTGGCCAGGGCAGCCGCGGTCCCGAGCGTCAACCTCGCCTCGGCCCGCACGACCGACGCCACCTTGGCCTCCAAGGGGACCAGTCGCTTGATGATCTCATAGCGGAAGCCGAGTTCGGTGCGGCCCGTGCGGCCCTCGGCGCGGCCCGCGCTCAGATAGTGGATGAAAGGGTTGATGTCGGCCGCGGCGATATCCGGATAGCTCTCAAGATAGTCCTTCACCGAAAAATCCGGATTCGGGTCGCGGCCCTCACGCCAGCCGGAGGCCAGGAAATGGTCCAGCGGATCGACCCCGGTCTTGGCCACGTCGACGTTCGAGGCGAGATAGAAGGCGGCATCGAACTCGCCGGTCGCCAGGGTGCGCTCCCGGTGGCGGACCTGGGCCTCCTCGGCCACGGCGTCGGCGGCCTGACCCTCGCCGATCAGGGTCTCGAAGCTCCAGGCCGGCGTCTCGCCCCGGCGGGCGCGACGCAGCAGATAGTCGTCGGCCAGCACAGAGCGGACGACCTCGCGGCCCTCGCGCCGGCCGACGGCCAGATAGTGGTGCAACGGGTTCCAGCCGGCCTTCACCACCTCCGGATAGGCCTGGACGTAGGCGCTGGTGGAGAACCAGGGCGCCGGATCGCGTCCCTCGCGCCAGCCGCTGGCGGCATAGTGGGCGATCGGGTCCAGCCCGCTGCCGGCCAGGTCCGGGTTCACCGCGCGGTAGAAGGCCCCGTCCACCGCCGTGGAGATGACCGTAAAGACCGCGTCGGCAGGGGCCTTCGGAGGGGCCGTCACGGCCATGCGGCGTAAATCCCTGTGCGGCGGCCCAAGCTGGATAGTCCAGGGGCTCTGTGCAACAGAAGGTCGGAGCGATCAACCGGGCGGGGACCTTGCGACGCGGCTGTCCCGCCCGTAGAGCCGAGGCCTGAGCAGGTTGCGACCGGACCGTCCATGACCCCCAACAAGGCCGCTACGACGAGGGATGCGCGCAGCGCCTATCTGGTGCTGGGCATGCACCGCTCGGGCACCTCGGCGGTGACCCAGGTGCTGGCGCTGGCCGGCGCATCGCTTCCCGAAAACGTCATGACCGGCGACGAGCATAACGCCAAGGGCTACTTCGAGCCCTGGAAGATCGCCATGTTCAACGACGCCCGCCTGCGCGAGGGCGGGACGGCCTGGGATGACATCTTCGCCTTCCCCTACCGGCCGCTGGCCACCAAGCCCGAGCGCAGCTGGTTGAACCGAGCGGCGGCCCTTTTCGAAGAAGAATATGGCGAGGCCCGCCATCCGCTGTTGAAGGACCCGCGGGTCACCGTGCTCATGCCCTTCTGGCGCACCGTCCTGACCGAGCTGGAGGTCGCCGCCCGCTGCGTGATCCCGGTGCGTCATCCGCTGGCGGTGGCCGGGTCGCTGACGCGCCGCAACGGTTTCGCGCCGGAGAAATCGGTGCTGGTCTGGACCGCCTACATGCTGGCCGCCGAGGCCTACACCCGCGACCTGCCCCGCGCCTTCGTCAGCTACGACGGCCTGCTCGGCGACTGGCGCAGGGAAGTTGCCAAGATCGAGGCTGCCCATGGCGCGCCCCTCCCCAAGCTGACCGAGACGGCCGGCAGGGCCATCGAGCGCTTCCTGACCCCGGAACTGCGCCACAATGACAGCGCCGAGGGCCTGAAGGACCTCGGGTGGGCCGGCGCGCTCGCCGGCCAGGTGCTGGACTGGTTCGAGGCCGCCGCGAGCGGCAAGGCGCCCGGCCCCGCGGCGCTGGACAAGGCGGCCAAGGCGCTCGCCGCCCGCGCCCGGGAGATCGGCGTCCTGGTCTCTCCCGCGACCCGGGACCTCGATGAGGCCCGCGCGGAACTCGTCGAGCTGCGCCAGCAGCTGGCGTTCGAGCTTGGCCAGAAGCAGCGCCTGCAAAGCGAGGTCGACGCCCTGCGCCGCGACGCCGCCGAGGCCGCCCAGCGCCTCGACGCCATCTTGGCCGACGGCTGAGCCTGGCGCCCGTGGCGGC
>NZ_SSMZ01000084.1 GCF_004799395.1 Phenylobacterium sp. | reverse complement strand
GCTCTGCCGTCCGGACCTCAAGGACAACAAGTGCAAGGTTGACCTCGACGCCACGGTGATCGCGCCGAGCGGCAAGACCTCGATCGAGAGGTTCGCGCCCGCCAAGGACCCGAAGATCGACTGCTTCTTCGTCTATCCGACCGTCTCGCTGGATCCCGGCTGGCAGTCCGACTTCGTCCCCGACAAGATGGAGTGGGACGACATCAAGCTGCAGTTCGCCCGTTTCGGGTCGGCCTGCCGGACCTTCGCGCCTATGTACCGCCAGACCACGCTGACCGCGCTTCGGGTCGCCAGCGGCGGCAAGCCGCCGGCCGGTGAGCGTCCGCCCGCCAACTTCGGCGGCTACAACGACGTCGTCGATGCGTGGAACTACTATCTGCAGCACGAGAACAAGGGCCGCGGCGTCGTCCTGATCGGCCACAGCCAGGGCGCCGGCGTCATCGCCCGCCTCGCCGCCGCGGAGATCGACGGCAAGCCGATCCAGAAGCAGTTCATCTCGGCCCTGGTCCTGGGCGCCCCGGTGCTCGTGCCGCCAGGCAAAGACGTGGGAGGCACCTTCAAGACCATCCCGCTCTGCCACGCCGAAGACCAGCTCGGCTGCGTGATCAACTACTCCAGCTTCCGCGACAGCAATCCGCCGCCGCCGGATTCCCGCTTCGGGCGTGGCCGCGGCGAGCTGCGCGCCGCCTGCACCAATCCGGCCGACCTGAAGAGCGGCCGCGGCGCGCCCGATGGCTATTTCCTGACCAAGGGCTTCCTGAACGGCTCCGGCGGGGCGACCCAACCGGACTGGACGACGCCGCCAACGAAGATCGACACGCCGTTCGTGAAGGTCCCTGGCCTGATCACGACCGAGTGCGTCTCCAAGGGCGACTTCACCTGGCTGGAGATGCACGTGAACGCGGATCTAAAGGGACCCCGGACCCACGAGTTGGCGGGAGAGATCATCCGTCCGACGGGGCCGGACTGGTCATGGGGCCTCCACCTGATCGACGTCGATCATTCGATGGGCGATCTCGTGCGGATCGTCAGGACTGAGGGCGCCGCCTACGCAAGGGCGCACTAACGCACCGATAGCGCCTCAGGCCGCGCAGGCGCGTTCGCAGGCCTCCGCCAGGGCGCGGCGGGTGAGGGGTTTGTCGACCACGGGCGCGGCGGTCTGGCCGATCAACATGTCCGGATTGCCGGTCAGGTAGATGTGCGGCACGGGCCCTAGCTGCTCCGTGATCGCCCGGACAGCCTCGACGCCGGTGCCGCCCAGGATGCGCATGTCCGCGGTCACGAGGTCGGGCCGGTGGGCCAGCGCGCTCTTCACAGCGTCGGCGGGGTTGTCGACGATGTCGCAACTCTCAAAACCGAAGTCGTGAAGCAGGCTCTCGACCTCCAGCGCGATCAGCATCTCATCTTCGATGATCAGCGCGTGGCGGGCGGTGTGAAGATCCTTCATGGCAGACCGGGGATAAGCAACCGTGTCGAGGGTGCGACAATCTGTCAATTCTCACGCCACAAGCCATTGACGCAACGCAAATAGCGAAAGACTTCGCTTGAGATCGCAGGCCGGTGACTTGTTCTTCACCGCGGGCGATCATGGGCCATGGACCCGGAACGCCCGCCAGACGTCGACGCCGAGTATAAGCTGATCCATGGCCCCTGGCCGCGCTGGGCGCTGCAGATCAGCCTGCTGAAGCTGGCGTTGCGCAGCGCTGCGATCGTGCTGGTCCTGTGCCTGGTGGCGATCGCCATCGCAATCGCGGTCGTGCGCCTGCGCTAGATAAGGCGCCGGATTTGGGCGGCCTCAGCGGCCCTTGAACTCCGCGGAGCGTTTCTCGACGAAGGCCATGATGCCTTCGCGGGCGTCCTCGGTGCGCGAGGCGTCGCCCTGGACGTAGGCCTCGGCCTCCACCTGCTCGTGCCAGGCGGCGTCCATGGAGGCCCAGATCAGGTTGCGGGTGTAGCCGAGCGAGATCGGGCCGTCGGCAAGCTGGGTCGCCAGGCCCAGGGCCGCCGACATCAGTTCGGCGTCCGGCACACACCGGTTGATCAGACCCCACTCAAGCGCGGTCCTGGCCGGGAGCTTTTCGCCAAGCAGGACGAGCTCCATGGCCCGGGCCTTGCCGACCAGACGCGGCAGCAGGTAGGTCGCGCCGCCATCCGGCACCAGGCCGATGCGGCGGAAAGCCTGAAGGAAATAGGCGCTTTCGCCGGCGACGATCAGGTCGCAGACCAAGGCCAGCGAGGCGCCCACGCCGGCCGCCACGCCGTTCACCGCCGCCACCAGCGGCTTGGGCGATTTGCGCACTGCGCTGACGAAGGGATTGTAGACCTTGATCAGCGATTGGTTGGGACCATTGGGGTTCTGGGCTATCCGTCCGCCGCCGCCCGACAGGTTGGCGCCGGAGCAGAAGCCGCGGCCTTCGCCGGTGATCACGATGGCGCGCACCGCCGGATCGGCGACGAAGCCCTCAAAAGCAGCGGTCAGGCCATCCATCAGCTCCACGCCGGCTGCGTTCAGCGTCGCCGGGTCGTTGAGGGTGATGATGCCGATCTTGCCCTGGACCTCGGTCCGGACCTTTGCGGGAGATTGGGCGCCATCCATGGGAATTCCTCCAGTTCGGGACTGTCGCCCGATCTAAAGGACTTTACCCTTGCGGAAGCCTAGCTGAAAGCGCCGCGGCTAACCTAGGCCGCGGCAACCGCCGCCATGGGCTGGGCCGCGGTCGTGCGGTTGCGGCCAGCGTGCTTGGAGGCGTAGAGCGCCGCGTCGGCGCGTTCCACCAGGCTCATGGCGCCTTCGCCTGCGATCCGTTCGGCGTAGCCGGCGGAGACGGTGATGGTGCCCAGGTCCTCGTTGGTCGAGCGGCGCTTCAGCGATCGGGACGAAACCTCTTCGCGGATCTCCTCCAGAACCGCCTTGGCCGTGCGACCGTGCTCGGTCGGGAAGATGATCGCGAATTCCTCGCCGCCATAGCGGGCGGCCATGCGCGGATGGGCGCCCATCCGCCCGATGACGCTCGCCACATAGCGCAGGACCTGGTCGCCGATCTGGTGGCCCCAGGCGTCGTTGAAGCCCTTGAAGTGATCGATGTCGATGATCGCCAGGGTCATGCCTTCGCCAGCCGCGTCGGCGATTTCGCAGGCGTGCTCCAGGCCTTCGTCGAAGGCCTTGCGGTTGGCCAAGTTGGTCAGGCCATCGGTCATGGCGTCCCGGCGCACCTGGTCGAGGCTCTCGCGCAGGCGGCCGAGTTCGGCGGTGGTCTCGGCCAGCTGGCCTTCCAGCACGGCGTTTTCGCCCTGCACCTTCCGGGTGGCCACCGTCAGGTCTTCGACCACGGACTTCACGGTGTTCGCGTCGTCCTCGGTCAGGCGCCCGGAGGCGATGGCCAGTTCCTGGCCGTACTCTTCGCTGGACCGCTGGGCCGCGCCGATGGCGGCGGTGACCGATTGCAATTCCTTGGACAGCACGTCGCCGGCTTCGAGGATATCGCCGTTCAGCTTGGCCTCGGGCAGGAATTGGGCGGCCAGCGCCTCGCCCATGGTCTCAGTGATCGCTTCGCCGGCCGCCAGCAGGCGGTCGATCTCCTGGGCGAGCGGGCTCTCCTTCTCGGCGACATAGTGCACCCAGAGCTCGAAGTTGCGGACGGTCGGCCAGACCTGATGGGCTTCCATGACCTCCAGCGCCGTGCGCGCGAGCTCATAGGACTTGGGGCTGCGGAGCGCGGTCTGGACGTCCACCGACATGTTCAGATCTTCCCGAGGAGGCCGGCCGCCTCATGCGGACCGCCTATACTGGGGAAGAACCCTACGGCCGGAACACCCAACTAAGCGTTAAAGGGCGCGCCATGCCGCGCACTGTTCCGCTCGGGTCGACGGTCTAGTCTTCCGAGCGGGGCGGCGGCGGACGCGACAGGAACGCCGGTACGTCGTGGCCGAAGCCCACCACTCCGTCGTCGCCCTCTTCGCGGTCGCGACGGCCGCGCTCGCCACGCGGGGGATCGGGACGCCGTTCGGGCTGGCGCTCCGGCGCAGCGCGGCTGCGCTCTGGACGCTCGCGCGGACGCTCCGGTTCGCGGCGCGGCGGAGCCGCCTCACGGACCGGCGCCGGCGCTGCGGCTTCCGCCTGGGCCGCCTGCGGGGCGGATTCGGCGCGAGGCTCGCCGCGGCGGCCGCGGCCGCTGCGCTCGCGCGAGCGTTCGGGGCGTGGCGCGGCTTCGGTTGGGACGGCGGAAGGCTCGGGCGCAGTCGCCGGGTCGAAGGGTGTCATGGACGCCACTTCACCGTGGACCGGCACCGGGCGAGGCCGGCGGTCGCGGTCGCGGTCGCGG
>NZ_SSMZ01000083.1 GCF_004799395.1 Phenylobacterium sp. | reverse complement strand
CTATATCGCCGTGGCCCGCTTCCAGGTGCGTTTCCTGGGCAAGCCTCTCGCCGATCTGGAGCCGCGCCTGATCGAACGCGGCTGGGGCGCCCTGCAGCGTCTGGAGGACGGGCTGGCGGCCACGCCGTTCCTGGCCGGGCAGGCGGTCAGCCTCGCCGACGTGGCTCTGGTCGCCTACACGCGCGAAGCCGGCGATGGCGGTTTCCACCTGACGGGCTATCCCCGCGTCCAGGTTTGGGTCACCCGCGTGGAGGCGGCGCTGAAGATCGCCTGATCGCCCCTTGCCTTTCGGCCCCCTTGCCTTTGGGAGGGTGAGCCGACAAACCGGAGGCATGCAACGCCTCGCCCCCTTCGCCGTCGCCGCCGCGCTCGCGACCCTGCTCCCCAACTCGGTCCTGGCCTGGGGCTCGACGGGGCACCGCTACATCGGCGAGGTGGCGATGCGCGCCTTACCGGCCGAGGTCCCGGCCTTCCTGCACACGCCCCAGGCCGCCCTCGACGTCGGCGAATATTCCCGCGAGCCGGACCGCTCCAAGGGCGCGGGCCGCACCCACGACAGCGACCGCGACCCGGGCCATTTTGTGGATCTCAGCGACGACGGCACGGTGCTGGGCGGCCCGACCCTGGCGACGCTGCCGACCACGCGGGCAGATTTCGACGCGGCGGTGCGCAAGGCCGGCGCGGACAGCTGGAAGTCCGGCTATCTGCCCTATTCGATCATCGACCGCTGGGAGCAGTTGGCCAGGTCCATGGCATACTGGCGCATCCTCACCGCCGCCGAGGCCAATCCGGCCTGGAGCGCGCACAAGGCCTTCTTCAGCGCCGACCGCCGCCGCCGCGAGGCCCAGATTCTGGTGACGATCGGCGAGCTGTCGCACTTCGTGGGCGACGGCAGCCAGCCGCTCCACGTTACCGTCCACTTCAACGGCTGGGGCGATTTCCCGAACCCCGACGGCTACACCACCGCCAAGATCCACGCGCCCTTCGAGAGCGATCTGGTGCAGGCCAGCGTCGCCGAAGCAGCCGTGACGGCGAAGATGCTGCCACCCACCGACTGCCGGTGCGCCCTCCAAAAGCAGGTGGCCGACTATCTCATCGCCACGGGCGCCCAGGTCGTCCCGCTCTATCAGCTGGAAAAGGCCGGCGGCCTTGCGCCCGGCGACCCGCGCGGCGTGGCCTTTGCGGCGCAGAGGATCGCCGTGGGCGCCTCGGAGCTGCGCGACCTCATCGTCGAAGCCTGGCATGTCAGCGCCACCCAGACCCTGGGGTACAAGCCCAATGGCGTGTCCGTCGCTGACGTCGTGGCGGGCAAGCTCGACCCCTATCCGATGCTCTACGGCATCGACTGATGAACGTCCCGCAGTTTGGTCAGACAGAGCCCGGACGGGCCTATCCGGACCGACCGGCGGCCTTCGTCATCGTTGAGCACGAGGGGAGGATCGCCGTCGCGCGGGTGACCTTCGCGGACGGCGGCGGACGGCTCGACCTGCCGGGCGGCGGCATCGACCCCGGCGAGACCGCCGAGCAGGCCGCCATGCGCGAGTGCGGCGAAGAGGTCGGCCTGCGCGTGGTCCTGGAGGGCGAGGTGGCCCGCGCCGATCACTATTTTACCAACGAGGACGACAGCCGGGTGAACACCCGCGGGACCTTCTTTGCCGCGCGCCTCGTGGCTGTCGCGCCGGAGCTGAAGATCGAGGACGACCACGCTCTGGAGTGGATGACGCCGCAAGACGCCTTGCTGCGCCTCGACCGCGAATCCCACGTCTGGGCGGTGGCCGCCTGGCTGCGCCGCGGGCGGGATTTGCGCGCGCCGGCCTGAGCGGCTAGTCGAGGCGCCAATTCCAGGAGCCACCGATGCCCGAGTCTCCCGCCAAGCTGATCGACGGCAAGGTCTACGCCGAGCGCCTGCGCGCCGAGGTGACGGCCCAGGTGGCGGAGCTGAAGGCCAGCCAGGGCCTGCAGCCGGGTCTGGCGGTGGTGCTGGTGGGCGACGATCCGGCGAGCCAGATCTATGTGCGCTCCAAGGGAGAGCACTCCCTGGCCGCCGGCATGCACTCGGTGACCCACCGCCTGCCGCAGGACACGTCCCAGGAACAGCTCCTGGCCCTGGTCGCCGAGCTGAATTCCGATCCGCTGATCCATGGCATCCTGGTGCAGCTTCCCTTGCCCAAGCACCTGGACGAGCGGGCGGTGCTGGCGATCCTAAACCCGGAGAAGGATGTCGACGGCCTGACCATGATCAGCGCGGGCCGTCTCGCCAGCGGCCTGCCGGGACTCTATCCCTGCACGCCGATGGGCTGTCTGATCCTGTTGCGCGAGACGCTCGGCGACCTCAGCGGCAAGCGCGCCGTCGTTGTCGGCCGCTCGATGCTCGTCGGACGGCCCGTGGCCCAACTGCTGCTTCAGGCCGACTGCACCGTCACCATCGCCCATTCGCGCACCGCCGACCTGCCGGCGGTCTGCCGTGAGGCCGACATCCTGGTGGCCGCCGTCGGCCGCCCGCGGATGATCAAGGCTGACTGGATCAAGCCAGGTGCGGCGGTGATCGACGTCGGCATCAACCGCGTGCCGTTCGACGACCCGGAAAAGGCCGCCGCGGGCCGCACCAAGGTGGTCGGCGACGTGGATTTCAAGTCCGCCAGCCAGGTCGCCGGCTGGATCACCCCGGTGCCCGGCGGCGTCGGCCTGATGACCGTCGCCGTCCTGCTGCAGAACACGGTGACGGCGGCGAAGCGACAGGCGGGGTTGGACGTCTAGGTCGCCTTGGTCTCGGTCCAGCCGACCAGCTTGCCGACCACGTCCTTGGTCGCCTTGTCGAAGGCCGCGACAATGGCGCTGACGCGATCGTCGCCGGCAGGGACGCGAGCCTCAAAGTCCTGTTCGCCGACATTGGACTGGTCGGCCTTGGTCAGCGCGGCGTGGATGTGCACCACGATGGTCGGCGCCTCCTTCGGCCCGGCGTCGTAGCGCGCCTCGAAGCTGCGCACGTCGATGCGCAGCGCATAGGCGGCGTGCCCTTGCTGGCCGCGGTCGATCAGCCGCACGGGGCTGGCGTCGAAGGCGTTGGCGACGGCCTGGTCGAACAACACGGAGGCCGGCGCCACCCAGCGGCTTTCGGCGATATAGGCCGCGTGGCCGCCGTTGATGGTCAGGAGCCGATCGTCCGCCGCCTGTTCCTCGAAGTCGCCGTTGGTGCGGAAGACGGCGACGCTTCCCGCGGTCGACCCCGCCGAGACGGCCGGCAGGGGTCCGAAGCGGTACATCTGCGAGACCTTGCTCTTCGGCAGCAGCGAGAAGCAGCCCGCGAGGGCGACGGCGCAGGTCCCTACGGTCGCCAGGGTGAGGATGCGGCGGATCATGGCTTCACCTTCACTTCTTCGGCCGGTCCCTTGCCCAGGGCGCCCGACGGACTGCGTTGGATTTCGTTGACCAGCCGCTGCAGCGACTCGGCGGCCTTCTGCAGTTCGACGATGGCGCTGGTGATCTGCGGCAAGCCGTTGTTGGCGAAGTCGGCGGTGGGGCCCTGCAGCTTGTCGACCATGCCGCGAAGGTCATGGGCGGTCTGCTTGGCCTCTTCGGCGGCGTCGGCGATGTTCTTCAGGCTGCGCTTGGCGTCGCCGTCGACCAGGCCCTGGGTCGAGACCAGGATCCCGTCGGCGTGCTGGGTCGCCGTATCCAGGTCCTGGATCAGCTTCTGGGCGTCGGCGATGATCTCCTTGCGCTCACGGAGCTCGGAGGTCACCGCCTGGGCGTCGGAGAGGGTCGCGCCGAAGGTCTTGATGTTCTGGTCGGAGAGCACGCGGTTCACCCGGTCCAGCGCCTCGATGGTTCGGGTCAGCACCGTGCCTCCGCCTTCCAGGAGATCGGAGAGCGCGCTCCGCTGGCTCTTGAGGATCGGGATACAGGCGCTGAGGCCATTGCTCTGGCACTTCTCGCGCTCGACGGTCTTCAGCAGCGGCTTGGACGGCGTGCCGGCGGTGATCTGCACGTAGTTGACGCCGGTGATGCCCTGCGGCTCCAGGGTGGCGTAGCTGTCGATACGGATCGGCACGTCGGAGGTCACCCGCGCGCGGGCGATCACCCGGCTGGGATTGGTGCGGTCGAGCGCGATCTTGGTGACCTCGCCCACCTTGATGCCGTTGAAGTGGACCTCACCGCCCTGGTTCAGGCCGCGGACCGGTCCGTCGAAGACAACGTCGTAGAGATCGTACTCCTGGGAGAAGGAGATCCGCGCCAGCCATACGACGAAGATCACCAACCCCACGAAGAGGATCAGCGAGGACAGGCCCACCAGGGCGTAGTTGGCGTTCTTTTCCATCAGGCTTCCGTCTTCACCTTAGCCGCGGCTCGGCCGCGGGGTCCCAGGAAATACTCTTGGATCCAGGGATGCTTGTTGTGCTCGAGCTGCCGCACCGGAGCGATGGCGACCACCTTCTTGTCGGCGATCACAGCCACCCGGTCGGTGATCTCATAGAGGGTGTCGAGGTCGTGGGTGATCATGAACACCGTCAGCTCCAGGCTGTCGGAAAGGTCCTTGATCAGCTCGTCGAAGGCCGCGGCGCTGATCGGGTCGAGGCCGGAGGTGGGCTCGTCGAGGAACAGCAGTTCGGGATCGAGCGCCAGAGCCCTCGCCAGACCGGCGCGCTTGCGCATGCCGCCTGAAAGCTCCGCGGGCTTCAGGTCGCCCGCGTTGGGCGGCAGGCCGACCAGGGCGATCTTCAGATCACTCAGGTCGTAGATCTCCTTGCGCGGCATGCTGGTGTGCTCGAACATCGGCGCGGCGACATTCTCGCGGACGGTCAGGTTCGAGAACAGTGCGCCCTGCTGGAACAGTATGCCCCAGCGGCGCTCGATCGCCGTCCAGCGCCGGCGCGAGGCGTGCTCGATGTCCTGGCCGAACACCCGCACGGTCCCGGCCTGGGGCGTGCGAAGACCGATGATGGTGTTCAGCAGCACCGACTTGCCGGCCCCCGAACCGCCGACCACGCCCAGCACCTCGCCGCGCTCGGCGACGATGTCGAGCCCGTCGTGCACCACGTGGTCGCCGAAGGCGGAGACCAATCCATGCACCTCCAGCGCCGGACCTTCGGTGTCGAGCAGTTCGTCGTCGGACAGATCGGCCTCGTCGACCTCCTCCGGCGGCATATGGGGCGGGGGCGCAGCGTCGCTCATATGTTGAGTTTCATGAACAGGAGGGCGAAGGCGGCGTCGATCATGATGATCGCGAAGATGGCGTGGACCACGGCCGCCGTCACCCTGCGGCCCAGGCTTTCGACGTCGCCGCCGACCTCCAGACCCTGACGGCAGCCGATGCCGGCGATCACCGCGGCCATCACCGGCGCCTTGGACATGCCGACGCAGAAGTGGACGGCGCCGACGTCGTCGACGATTCGCTGGAGGAAGAAGGCGGGGCCCAGGTCCAGCGCGATCCAGACCACCATCATGCCGCCGAACAGCCCGGATAGCGTGGCCACGAAGGTCAAGAGCGGGATGGTCGCCAGCAGGGCTATGAACCGCGGCAGGACCAGGGCCTCGAACGGGTCGACCCCCATCACCTGCATGGCGTCGATCTCCTGGTTCATCTTCATCGAGCCGAGCTCGGCGGCGAAGCTGGAAGCCGAGCGGCCGGCCAGCAGCACCGCGGTGATGATGATGTTGAACTCGCGCAGCACCGCGACCCCGATCAGCTCGACGGCGAACACCTCGGCGCCGAACTGGCGCAGCATATTGGCGCCCAGAAGGCCGACCACGGCGCCGATGAAGAACGATGTGACCGCGACGATCGGGATGGCGTCCAGGCCCGCGCGCTCGGCCAGGGAGAAGATCGCCGCCCAGCGGATTCGCTTGGGGTTGGTGAACAGGTAGACGAAGGCGCGCGCCACCACCACGAGCAGGTGGCCGAGGAAGGCCAGCGTGTCGATCCACTCGTAGCCGACGTGCATGACCCCCTTGCCGATGCGCACGGTCATCTCGTGGAACCCACGGGGGGCGGCGGGGGGCTCCCGCTCGACGCGCACGGCCGCGCCGACCAGTTCCAGCAGCCGACCGCTCTCCGGCCGGGCCTGCACGGTCTTCAGGTCGAAGTCGCGGCCCACCGCGCGGATCAGGGCGTAGGCGCCGGCCGTGTCGAGCCGGCGCACCTTGCGAATGTCGACGGCGAGCGCCTGGTCGGCCCCGATGGCCTGGGCCAGGCGCGTGGGCGCGTCGCCAAGGTTGTTGGCCGTCCAGTCGCCGGTGAGGGTGACCGTCGGGCGTTCGCCGCCGCGCTTGAGACTGAATTCGGCCGAGGTTTCCACAGGCTCGCGGGACTCCGATGTCAGGGCGACGACTTTCGAGTCGCGCTCCCTGAGGAGATATGACCCTAACAGAGGCGGCGCATCGCCCGAACGCCTTACGGCGCCGGTTGTTCCGCCAACGGGCCTATTGCGGCCGTCCTGAACTGGAGAAGGCCCCCATGGTCAAGCTGAGCCCCTTTTTGGCCAAGGCCGAGGACAACAGTGGAGCGCGGTTGCTCGGCCGGGCCGAAGACCGCGTTGTCCAGGGGTGGAGAGTAGCGTTGAGTCGCCAGTTCGAACTCGCCGGCAAGTCCGGCGCCCGTTACCGCTATGTCGCGTTTGAGGAAGATCGTTTTCTGCCTCCGGCCGGGGCCAATTTCGTGATCGCCAAGCTGACCAAGGACGGCCCGACCGTGGTCTATGCCGGCGAGACCGACAACCTGGCCAACCAGACCTGGCGCACGGCGCTGGAGAAGGCCCGCGCGGCCTACGGCGACGCCGCGATCCTGACCCGCCTGAACGTCACCCGCGCCGTGCGCGAGGCCGAGCGCAGCGACCTGATCGAGCAGCACCAGCCGCCGATGAACGGCTAGGCGCGGAGGTCGACCTCGGCGCCGACCTGCAGCGACGCCTCGACCACGGTGTCCTGCTCGACGGTCACCTGCAGACTGGATGCCGAGGCGCCGGTAGCGCCGTCCTTGGATTTTGCGTCGCTGGAGGCCTGCGCCTTGGGCGCGGGGCGGCCTTCGTACTGCGCCTTGATCGCGGCGAGCCAGGCGCGTTCGGCGTCGTCGACGCTCTTCAGCGTCGAGAGGGCGCGCGCGGTGTTGGGATCGACGCCGCCGTCCTGGGCGTCCGATCCTGCGCCCGCCGCAGAGATCGTGACGCGGGTCTCCTGGTAGATGGAGAGCGTCAGGGTAGCCTCGGCGCTCAGGCTCACTTGGACAGCGGGGCTGGCCGCCGGCGCGTCGTCATTGGCCGCCGCCGACGCCGGCGACGTAGGAGCGATGGGCGCCAGCGCCGTGGATGGCGAGCTGGCGAGAAATGAGACCGACATTCTTCAGTCCTCTTAAAGCCTCGCCATTCTGATCCTGGAAACCATAAGCCGAGGTTACCGCCGGCGTCCTTAGAACTGGCCGAACTTGATGTCCGGGCTGCCCGCGGGGAGCTCGATGGTCATGCCGTCGCGCGAGATCCGCCAGTCCAGCGGCCCGCCGGCGTCCATGCCCCTGGTGAAGGCCTCCGGTGTGAACATCGGCAGGCCGGCCTGGGTGATGTGGTAGAGCACCAGCCGCTTGACGCCGGCCATCCGGGCGATGTCCGCCGCCTCCACCGGGGTGGTATGATAGGTGAGGGTGTCGGCCATGATCGAACTCATCCGCCCATTGCCCATCATCTGCAGGCCCTGAACCATCTGCCTGGTCATGTCGGCGTTCTGCGCCTCGTGGATCAGTACGTCGGCGCCCTTGGCGGCGGCGGCCAGGGGCGGCCACTTGATGGTGTCGCCACTGACCACGACCGAGCGGCCCTTGTAGTCGAAGCGGTAGCCGTAGGCGGGCGTCGCCGGATTGTGGTGCACCACGATCGCGGTGACCTTCAGGCCGTCCTGGTTCCAGACGACGGCCGTGCCGCTGGCCGGGACCGGAACCACCTGGGCCTTCAAGAGGCCCGCGGCGATCGGCAGCTTCACGGCGTCATGCTCGTGGTGGGCGTTGCGGAAGCCGTGGTCGGGCCCGTAGACTTCGTTGAAGCCGTCGGCGACCTTGTCCGTCCCCGGCGGTCCCACCAGGATCAGCGGGGCTGGCCGGCCGGCCACCCAGCTCTGCATATTGAACTCGCCCACCTCGCCGATGTGGTCGGAATGCAGGTGGGTCAGGAACACCGCGCGCGCCGCCGCCATGGGCATACGCCAAGCCTGCATGTTCTTCGTCGACTCCGGCCCGACATCGACCATGTACATGGCCGGCCCCGCCTGGATCGCCACGCAGGTCTTGGCGCGGTCCTTGACCGGCAGGGGCCCGGAGGTGCCGCAGAAGGTGACCTTCAGGCCGTCGTAGGTCGCTGGCGCCAGAGGGGCCTGCGCCGCCGCAGGAACCGTCCAAAACGCCAGGATCGCAGCCGCCGCTGCGCCGATCGTCCGCCAATCCATGTCGTCCCCCACTTGCTGTCCGCAAACTTATGGCACACCATGTGTCACAATAATATGGATTGCCGGGATCGGGATATGACCCTCAGCTACGACCTCTACTGGTCCTTCCGCTCGCCCTATTCCTATCTGGTGACGCCGAGGCTCTTGGCTCTGGAGCGGGCCTACGACGTCACCTGCACTGTGCGGCCGGTCTATCCGCTGGCGGTCCGCACGCCGGAGTTCTTCGAGCAGCAGGACCCGCTCTGGGTCCGCTACTTCATGGTCGACGTGTTCCGCGAGGCGGCGTTCCTCGGACTGCCGTTCCGCTGGCCCCGGCCCGATCCCGTCCAGCAGTCGCCGCAGGAGGGCTACCGGATGAAGCAGCCCTACATCCACCGCCTCACGCACCTGGGCGTCGCGGCGGTCCAGCGGGGCAGGGGCCTGGCCTTCCTCAACGAGGCCAGCCGGGTGATCTGGGGCGGCGGGACCGACAACTGGCACGAGGGCGATCACCTGGCCCGCGCCGCCGAGGGGGCCGGCCTCGATTTCGCCGAGATGGCCGCCGCCGTCGACGCCGATCCGGCGACCTTTGCGGCGGTGGTGGAGGAGAACCAGATCGCCCAGCGCGCCGCCGGCCACTGGGGCGTGCCGATGATGACCTTCGGCGGCGAGCCCTTCTTCGGTCAGGACCGCTTCGATCAGCTCAAGTGGCGGATGGAGCAGCAGGGGCTCAAGCGGCGGGCCTAAGTCCGGCGACGAGGTCTGGTCAGCTCCGGTTCGCCAACGCCGCCTCGATCTCCCCCAGTTCGCTCTCCAGGGCGGCGATCACGCTGCGGCTGTCTGCGCCGCCGCCGATGCTGGAAGGCGAACGCAGGATTTCCAGCTCCCGCCGGATCCGGTCCCGCGCATCCATCAGCTGCTCGCGCAGCGGTTCATCATTGTCAGACATTCCCGGACCTTAAGGCCTGGGCCGGCGAGGCCAAGGCGCAAATGCTCGCAGGCCCGCCCGCCAAGCCTCAGTTGAGGCGCCGCTTCTTCATCATCGCCATGCGGTCCGCCGATCGGACCTCCAGGTCGAACACGTCGCCTTCCCGCTGCACCTTCAGGGGGATGGTCGCGCCCGCTGGGCCGCAGGCCCACACACGGCCGTAGAGGTCCGCAAGGTCGGCGACGGGGACGCCGTCCACCGCCAGGATGGCGTCCCCGGCCCGAAGCTCGGCGCGCGCCGCCGGCCCGCCCGGGCTGACGCCGGAGATCAGCACATGGCGCTCCGCGTCCTGCGCGAAGAGCCCGAGCCAGGGCCGCGGCGGATGCGCCGGCCGGCCACTGGCCAGGTCGTCGAGGATGGGCGGCAGCAGTTCCGAAGGGACGAACAGATTGTTCGATGCGATCGCGCCGTCGGCGGTGCGGTGCTGCATGGTCAGCGAGCCCACGCCCATCAGTTCGCCGGCCGCGCCGATCAGCGCCGCCCCGCTCCAATGGGGGTGCGGCGGCTCGGTGATGATGGCGTCCTCGAGCAGGTATTCCCAATAGCCGGCGAAGCGCTGGCGGGTGAGGACGTGGCCTGCCGCGGCGTGGGCGCGGCCGCCGCCGCCGGCCAGGATGACCGAACTGCCGGCCTTCAGCCGACGGGAATCGCCAAGCGGCAGGCCAGGCAGCCGAAGAGGTTCCAGCGCCTGCAGCACGCCGAAGCCGGTCACCGGGTCGGAACCCAGGACGTGGGCGGGAATCTCGCGCCCGTCATTTGTGGTCAAGGTGACCCTGTCGGCCTCCATCAAGAGGTAGCCGATGGTTAGCACGAGGCCCTCGGTTCCAAGCACGATGCCGTTGCCCAGCCGATCCGTGCCCAGCGAAGCGGCGGTGAATGCGTCGGCGGGAACGCGGGCTTCCAGCACGACCACGGCGTCGAGCGCGGCGTCGAGGTCGAAGTCATAACGCGCGGCCCGGGGACGCAGCTGCGGTTCGACTTCATAGCCGTCGAAGGGGGACGTCACGCGTGGAACTCCTGTGAACGGATTCAATCTGGCGCCTCATCGCCGAAGCGCAAGGCCGGTGAAATGGCGTCAGCTGTGACCGCCTTCATCGCTTTGGGCGTCTTGGACGTGTGGCGCTTTCGAAACGCCGGCCGGCTCACCACATCCTAGCCGCTTCCAGGAGACGGCAGTCGAGCTGTTTGGCTAAGGGCGGCGTGAAACCCACGAACGCCCCGAACGCAGGCGGGCTCTCCTTACCCGGAGATCAAGGATCATGAAGCCGAACCTTCCCATCCTCGCGCTCGCGCTCGGCGCGTTCGGCATCGGCGTGACCGAGTTCGCCCCCATGGGTATGCTGCCGATCATCGCGGGCGACCTTGGCGTCTCCATCCCGATCGCCGGCCTGCTGATCAGCGCCTATGCGCTGGGCGTCGTGCTGGGCGCGCCGCTGATGACCTTGACCACAGGTCGGGCGCCGCGCCGGACGCTGCTGATCGGCCTGATGGCCATCTTCACCCTCGGCAACCTCATGGCGGCCATCTCGACCAGCTATGGCATGCTGTTGGCCGCCCGGTTGATCACTTCGCTGAACCATGGCGCCTTCTTCGGCGTCGGCGCGATCGTCGCGGCCGGCCTCGTGCAAGAAAGCCGGCGCGCGAGCGCGGTAGCGGCGATGTTCATGGGCCTGACCATCGCGAATGTCTTCGGTGTGCCACTGGCGACCTGGGCGGGCAGCCAGATCGGTTGGCGGGCGTCGTTCTGGGGCATCGCGGCGCTTGGCGCCCTGACGATGGCGGCGCTGCGCCTGACATTGCCGAAGGTGGCCCCGCCGGCGAGCGGCAATGCCATAGCCGAGCTCAAGGTCCTCGGTCGCGGGCCCGTCCTCGCGGCCTTGGCGCTGACGGTGATCGGCGCGAGCGCCATGTTCACGGTCTTCACCTACATCACGCCCATCCTGCAGCAGGAGACGCACGCCTCGATCGGTTTCGTCACGGCCATGCTGATGACCTATGGCGCTGGGCTGACCGTCGGCAACTGGCTCGGCGGCAAGTTCGCCGACCGCTCGGTGGACCGCACCCTGATTGTCACCCTGGCGTCGTTGACCGTCCTGCTGGTCGTCTTCGCCTTCGCCATGTCGCACGCGGGCGTCAGCGCGGTGCTGATCTTCCTATGGGGCGTGGCCAGCTTCGCCCTGGTCCCGCCGCTGCAGATGCGGGTCATGGCGGCCGCCTCGGACGCCCCGAACCTGGCGTCGGCGGTGAACATTGGGGCGTTCAACCTCGGCAACGCCCTGGGTGCGGCGCTGGGAGGCGCCGTCATCAGCGCGGGCCTGGGCTTCCCGGCCGTTCCGCTGGCGGGCGCGGCCACGTCGGCCGCGGGTCTGGCTTTCTTGATCTTGCTGCTGCGGCTGCACGGGACACAAGGCAAGCCAGCCCCGCGTCCGATTTGAGTCGGGAGCGCAGGCCTTCGCTTTTCGTGGAGAAGGCGATGGTGGATGCGACAGGGATTGAACCTGTGACCCCCTCGGTGTGAATCGACCGGGCATTTGCCGACGACGACGCCACCAGGTTCGCGAATCGGTTGTCCGTCGTAGGCTTCCATGCACTGCCTTTGGGAGGCTCACCTGGGACATACCGCTCCGGCGCGGGCGTCCGACTTCGACGCCACAGATCCGGTTCTGACCCGTCAGGTCGCACTGGCGCGGTACCGTCGGCTGCGGGCGATCAGTCGAGCGCACAACTCTGCGGCGATGGAGCGCCTGCCGCGCGATGCCGTGCTGCGGCAGGCTCGAAGGCTCGGGCTGGCCCACGGGCGAGCCCTCGTCCTCGACGATATGGACGAGCTGTTCTACGCGTGCGACTTGGCGATCTACACGGCGGCGCCAGACCACCTCAGCGGCATCGAGCGCTATGGCCGAGCCGCCAGGGCAGCGCCGGAATCGGATGAGGCTCAAGTGCTCGCGGCCATGCGCCGGGCTCGCTTCACCTTCTTGCAAATCGAGCGTCGCCACCCGGTTGCGGGCTTGATCGCAAGGGAGGCGACGCAAGGTGACGAGGTCTGGCTGATGGACGAAGGCCTCGAGGCTTCGGCCTGGTCGAATTCGGTCATCGCTACGCGCATCTACGCGCCCGACGAGTTCTACATGACTGCCGGCATCATTGTTCCGCTGGAGCCGGAGATCCTCGCGGGAGCGGTCGTACTCGTTCCGTTCCTCGACCGCAAGCCGCTGGCCGAGGCTCTGCAAGACCGTCGCTTCGCCGAAGCGCTCTATCGGGTAGCTCTCGCCAACGGGATATCGGATCGCACATGCTATCTTGAGACGCCGGACGACGCCTCGCGCCTAACAGCCTGAGTTGACAGCTTTCTCGCGAGCGGACCGTGCGCGGCGTTATCGCCCGTGCGTCGGGAGAGCGGCCTAGCCCTGGAGCGGACCGAGAGACGACTTGAAGGCGTCGATCTGCGGCGCGAGCCCTTCGCCCCGGAACCAAGCCGCAGCGGAATAGGTGTGCAGGATCAGCATGCCGCCGAGCGTCAGCGACGGACCCTCACGGGCGTAGGTCGCGATCACCTCGATCAGGCGAGTAGCCCGCTGGCGTCCTTCGCCTTGCTGCTAATCGAGGTGAGCTGGTTGCGGTCGGTCGGCGTCATCACGATGTCGTGGGCGACGATCAGATGGTGCTCGGCGTCGACGGCGCTCTACAGGTTGTAACCGACGATCCCGCTGCCACGGCCGCTGCTCGCCGTGGCGCGAGCGTCCGGATCGGTTAGTGAGACTTGGCCATCAGGCGAGGCGGCCACTTGAGTTTCCATCGCCCGCAGCATCTGCATCTGACCCTGGAAGCGCCTGGAGCGGTCATGAAGTATTGCAGCGGAGAGCCCGTCAGGGTTTGCGACCGGGTGGCCCTTGGCGGTCGCCCCGGCATCGTGGTGTGTTCCATCGACGATGGGGTCTACACCCCGGATCACCCGGCAACGCAGTGGGCGTACCTCGAAGCCAGGGTAATGATCGATTTCCCCGACTTCGGCCTAATCCACTATACCGAACCCGAGCCTGATCTACGGCTGACGGCGCGCGAGCACCAGCCGTAGCGCTCCCGTTTTTACACAGCCTCGACCCATAGCGGACCTGAGCTGTCCCACGGCCGCATCGTCGCCGAAGGGGCGGGCGAAGTCTGGAAAATCCGGCCGACGAGCGCGACTGGCCGGCGCCAGGGCCCGCACCCGCCGCGAGCTTTTCAATGCTCAGGCGAGAAGTTCTCATCCTCGGTGCGATCGCTTGTGCCGTGACCTACAGCGCCCCAATGACTTGGTCCCGTCATCCGCCGACCTCTTCGCGCGGTCTGACCGAAGGAGGACCACATGATCCGCGAGACCCCGCGTCAAACCCGGCGCCTGCGCGCGGCAGCCTTTGCCGCCGCGACCCTTGTGGCGACCGCGCTCGGCGCAGGCGCCGCCCAGGCCACCCAGGTGTTCAGCGACAACTTCAACAGCGAGAACGGCGGCGTCGCCGCGAACCCCTACACCAACTTCGCCAACTGGACCGTCTCCGCCGGCGTCTTCACCGTCGTCGAGGGCGCGCGTTGCGACGGCGGCTCGGGCGGCTGCATCGGTCTCGACGGGCGCGGCGGCGGCCCCGTCGCCAACGAGTTCAATACGACAAGCAGCTTCAGCTACGGCGCCGGCGCAGTCGTCACCCTCAGCTACGCCATCGCCGGCAGCCACGCCGACTGCGACAGTTGCGCCAACGACGACGAATACGAAGCCGGCTTCCTGTTCGGAAACATCCCGACGACGGTCAACAATGTAACTGTCGATGGCCAGAACGACGGGTCTTTCAACGAAACCACGGGCATCGACCTGTTCGGAACCGGCTCCCCGATCCCGCGCACCGATCCATGGACAAACCACACTATCAGCTTCACCGCCACGGACGCCGGGTCGGTCCAGATCGACCTGCGCAGCTATAGCGTCGATGGCATCGGCCCTCTGCTCGACAATGTGAGCCTCGACGTGACCGGCGGCGGCGTCCCCGAACCCGCCAGCTGGGCCTTGATGATCCTCGGCTTCGCCGCGGCCGGCGCGGCGCTGCGACAGCGCCGATCGGCGGTCGCAGCCTAGACAATATTGACTGAGCTCGACGCGCCGCCGGCCTTCGGATCGGCGGCGTTGTCATGTCCGCTTTCCACCCGCTGCTGACGGCCAAAAAGGTCCGCATCCGGACCTAAGGCAGATGACCGCTTTCGACCGAGCCTGTGTGAAAACACCGAAGCAGCTTAGAATCCTGACCATCAGCTTCGGAGGCCGGGATGAAACGGTTTGTCGAGGGGGAGGACCGGCGTCAGGGCACGCTGCTCCCGGAATATCTTGAGGACTACGTCTCCGAGGAGAACCCGGTCCGGGTGATCGACGTGTTCGTCGACGAGCTGGATCTGAAGGCGCTGGGCTTTGACGGCGTCGTGCCGGAGGTGACCGGCCGGCCGAGCTACCATCCGGGCCTGCTGTTGAAGATCTACGTCTACGGCTACATCAACCAGATCGCCTCGACCCGGAAGCTGGAGCGCGAGGCGCAACGCAACGTCGAGATGATGTGGCCGCGCCTTGCGCCTCGGCGCTCTTCGGCGGGACGAAGCGCATGGTCGGCCGCTGCGCCGCCTCGCAGATCGCCTCGGCATCGGCCATGTCGTTCTTCTGCCGCTTCACGTAGGGCTTCACATAGGCCGGCGGGATCAGCTTGGTCTCATGGCCCAGCGCGCCGATCTCGCGGGCCCAGTAGT
>NZ_SSMZ01000082.1 GCF_004799395.1 Phenylobacterium sp. | reverse complement strand
GCCATGGGTCCGGTGCTGGATACGAGCCTCTCTCCGCCCAAGTGGTATCTAATCAACCTGACGATCGCGGTGACGGCGCTGATCGCCCTCGCCTTCGCGCCACTGTCCCCGTCGAGCATGCCGCTGCTCAGCGGATTGGCCCTGCTGATGGGCGTGGCGATGAATGCGATGACCTCGTCGGCGACTGCCGGCATGGCGCTGACGACGCCGAACGAGCGGCGCGGCGCGGTCGCCGGATGGCTGCAGTGCGGTCAATTGGGCGGCGCCGGCCTGGGTGGAGGCCTGGGGTTGTGGCTCGCCGAACATGCGGGAGGTCAGGTCACCGCCGCCTTGGTGCTGGCGGGCCTCTGCGCGGTCTGCGCCCTGCCGATCCTCTATCTGCGCGTGCCGCCGCGCCTGGCCGGCGTCTCGGTACGTCATCGGCTGCTGGACGTCATGGGCGCGCTCTTGACGCTGGCCCGCACCCGCGCGGGAGTTCTCGCGATCCTGGCCAATGTGCTGCCGGCCTCGCTCGGGGCGGCCAGCACGCTGCTGCCGACCGTCGCCGGCGATTGGCACGCCTCGGCCGATATGGTCGCCCTGGTGCTGGGGGCCATCACCGGGATCGCCACCCTGCCAGGCTGCGTCATCGGCGGGTATCTGTGCGACATCTTCCCCAGGCGGACAGTCTACATCCTCTCCGCCCTGGCCTGCGCCCTTGGCGAGGCGGCGATGGCCTTCGGGCCGCATACGCCGCTCTGGTTCGCCGTCTTCGCCATCCTGAACGCCCTCTTGTTGGGGCTGTCCTGGGCCGCGGTCAGCGCCGTCTGCTTCGAGCAGTTGGGCGCCCGAGCCGCGGCCACCGTGGCCGCCGTGCTCAGCAGCATCTCCAACCTGCCGGTGGTGACCATGGTGGCGATCGTCGGATCGGTTCAGGGCAAACACGGGTCCACCGGCATGCTGCTGGTCGAGGCCGCGTTCGGGGTCGCGTCCGTCGTCGTCTACGTCCTGATCGCCTCGGTCTGGAGGGCGGAGCCGACGGTGGGCCTGCAGCCCGTCGCCGCTGCGGCCTAGGCATCCGCCACCGGCGCCCAGAGCACCTGCTCTATGTGGCGCGCGCCTGTCACGAGCATCACCAGCCGGTCCAGGCCCAGCGCGCCGCCGCTCGCCTCCGGCATGGACCCCAGCGCCGCCAGGAAGTCCTCGTCGATGGGATAGCGCTCGCCGTAGACGCGGACCTTCTCGGCCATCTCGACCTCGAAGCGGCGGCGTTGTTCCGCCGGATCGGTGAGTTCCCCGAAGCAGTTGGCCAGCTCGACGCCGCAGGCATAGAGCTCGAAGCGCTCGGCCACCCGAGGATCCGCGGCCGTGGGCCGCGCCAGCGCCGCCTCGCTCACGGGATATTCGCAGAGGATGGTCGCGCGGCCGCGACCGAGGTTCGGCTCGATCTTCTCCACCAGCACCCGGCTGAACACATCTGCCCAGGTATCGTCGTCGGCGATGCGGATGCCCTGCCCTTTGGCCGCCGCTATCAGTCCTTCGCGGTCCGTCGCGCCATCCGCCTCGACAGTGGCCAGCAGGTTAACGCTGGCGAAGCGCTCGAAGGCCTCAGCCAGGGTGACCCGCTCCGGTTCAGCGAAGGGATCGGCGTCTTGGTCCCGGAAGCTGATGGTCTTGGCGCCAGCCGCCTCGGCGGCCAACGCCAGCAGAGCCGCGCAGTCGGTCATCAGCGTGTCGTAGGGTTGGCCCGCGCGATACCACTCCAGCAGCGTGAACTCCGGGTGGTGCAGCGGCCCCCGCTCTCGATTGCGCCAGACCCGGGCCAGTTCGAACATCCGCGGCTCACCGGCCGCCAGAAGCTTCTTCGCAGCGAACTCGGGCGAGGTGCGTAAGAAGAGCGGCGCCCGCTCGCCCGCGATCCCCACCGCCTCGGTGGCGAAGGCATGCAGATGCGCCTCATTGCCTGGGGAGACCTGCAGGGCCGGCGTCTCCACCTCCACGAAATCCCGCGCGGCGAACCAGCCTCGGATCGCCGCGGTGATCCGCGCCCGGCCCAACAGATAAGGCCGCCGGTCGGCCAGACGGTCCGGCGTCCACCACGGCGAGAGCGTTGGTTCAGGCAAAGGTGCGACCGGTAGGGGGGTGGAGATTTCGCCGTCAATCGCTATAGGGGCGCGACAAGAAATTCATCAGCGGAATCGCGCGACCTCAGATCGCCGCCGTCGTCATCGAGGAAGACCGACTTTGAAAGTGATCGCCAGCTCGCTGCGCAAGGGCGCCGTCGTCGACATGGAGGGCCGCCTCTACGTCGTGCTGACCGCCGAGAACATCCACCCCGGCAAGGGCACCCCGGTGACCCAGCTGAACATGCGCCGCATCTCCGACGGGGTGAAGGTGTCCGAGCGCTGGCGCACGACCGAGCAGGTCGAGCGCGCCTTCGTCGACGACCGCAACTTCACCTTCCTCTACCAGGATGGCGAGGGCTTCCACTTCATGAACCCGGAGACCTACGATCAGGTGGTCTGCTCACCGGAAATCGTCGGCGAAGCGGCCCCCTGGCTGCAGGACGGCATGATCGTGATGCTTTCGACGCACGACGGCGTGCCGATCGCCCTCGAACTGCCGCGCCTGCTGACGCTGGAGATCACCGAGACCGAGCCGGCGGTGAAGAACCAGACGGCGTCTTCGTCCTACAAGCCTGCAATTCTGTCGAACGGCGCGCGGATCATGGTGCCGCCGTACATCGCCGCCGGCACCCGCGTCGTGGTCCTCACCGAGGACTTTTCCTATCACGAGCGCGCCAAGGACTAAGACGGGGTCGCTGGACGGGGGCGTCTGGTTGATGGCGGGCTGCGGCCCCATCTAGATCGCTTGTGTTGGAGTAAGCCCATGCGGACCACCCTGCTCGACATTCGCAAGATGAAGGCCGCGGGCCGGCGCATCGCCATGCTCACCGCCTATGATTATCCGTCGGCGAGGCTGGCCGACCGGGCCGGCGCGCCGCTCCTCCTGGTGGGCGATTCCCTCGGCATGGTGGTCCACGGCCACGACACGACCCTGCCGGTCACGCTGGACGACATGACGCGCCACGCCGCCGCCGTCGTGCGCGGCGCCGAGCGGGCGCTGGTGATCGCCGACCTGCCGTTCCTCACCTACGCGACGCCCGACGACGCCGTCACCGCCGCGCGCCGGCTGATGCAGGAGGCTGGCGTTCAGGCGGTGAAGCTGGAAGGCGGCGCCCACATCGCGCCGACCGTCCGCCACCTGACGCAGTTCGGGGTTCCGGTGATGGCCCACCTGGGTTTCACGCCCCAATCGCAGCACACGCTCGGCGTGCGCGTGCAGGCCAAGGAGGCCGGCTGCGCGAAGCGGCTGATCGAGGACGCCCTGGCGCTCGAAGCCGCCGGCGCCTTCGCCGTGGTGCTGGAACTCGTGCCAGCGGACCTGGCGACCGAGGTGTCGGCGCGCCTGCGGGTCCCGACCATCGGCATCGGCGCCGGGGCCGGCTGCGATGGTCAGGTGCAGGTCTGGCATGACCTCCTGGGACTCTTCGAGACCTCGCCACGCCATGCCAGGCGCTACGCCGAGATCGGCGCGGCCATCGAGCAGGCGCTCAGCGCCTATGTGGACGACGTGCAGGAGGGCCGCTTCCCGACGGCGTCCCAGAGCTCGCGGATGGATCCCGACGAACTGGCTCGCGCTCTGGCCTGATCGCGCCGGCATGCAAGTCCTCAAGACCGTTGCGGCGTTCCGCGCCGCCCGCGCCGCCCGCGCCGAGGTCGGCGACCTGGGCCTGGTGCCGACCATGGGCTTCCTGCACGAGGGTCACCTCAGCCTGGTCACCCGCGCCAGGGCGGAGAACACCGCCGTCGCGGCGAGCATATTCGTCAACCCCACCCAGTTCGGTCCGCACGAGGACCTCGCCCGCTATCCGCGCGACCTTGACCGCGACCTGCGCCTGCTCGAGGCCGCAGGCGCCGACCTCGTCTTCACACCCGAACCCGCCGAGATGTACCCGCCGGGTTTCGATCTCAGCATCCTGGTCGGCGGGGTGACGGACGTGCTGGAAGGCGCCGTGCGGGCCGGCCATTTCGCCGGCGTCGCCACGGTGGTCGCCAAGCTGTTCAACATCGTCCAGCCGACACGCGCCTATTTCGGGCAGAAGGACGCCCAGCAGTGCGTGGTGATCAAGAAGCTCGTCCGCGACCTGGACATGCCCATCGAGGTGATCGTGGCGCCCACGGTGCGCGAGGCCGATGGCTTGGCGCTCTCCAGCCGAAACAGCTACCTGACGCCGGAGCAGCGGGCCGCCGCCCCGGTGGTCTTTCGCGCCCTATCGGAAGCGCGCCGGCTGTTCGACGCCGGTGAGCGCGACGCCGAGGCGCTGCGCCGCGCCATCCTCGAGGCGCTCTCCAAGGAAGCCCGCGTCGCCATCGACTACATCAGCGTCGCGGACCCGCTGAGCCTGCGCGAACTCGCGACCGTCGGGCGCCAGGCGCTGGCCTCGACGGCGGTGCGGCTCGGGCCGACCCGGCTCATCGACAACCTGCTGCTTGGCGACGCGCGGGCCTGACGCCCGCGCGCAACCTGGCTCTGTCCGGCGGAGCTGATCCCCTCAGGCGTGGGGATGATGACGATAGTGGCGGTGGTGGCGCACGTGATGACGATCCCCGACGATCGCGCCGGCGACGCCGCCCACGACCGCGCCGGGCGGCCCGGCGATGACCGCCCCCGTTCCCGCGCCGATGGCGGCTCCGGCCACCGGGCCGGCGGCGGCGTAGGACGCAGGCAGGCCGACGCACGCTGCGGCTGCGAGCGCCAGGATGATCTTGTTCATTTGAGGAGGCTTTCTGTTCGAGGCCGGAATCGGCCCCGACGACGCAACGCGCGGCGAGGCAAAAGGCGCCATAGGCGCCGTCCGCTGACCTATGGGCGGACGATGCGCCCGCCGGTCATCGGCTGCGGAACGCCGGTGGTCTTCGGAAAGCTGATCGGCAGGCCAGCCGCGGTGCGGGCCGCCAGGTAGGCGAAGGCCTCGGCCTCGATCGAATCGCCGCGCCAGCCATGATCCTCGGCGGTCTTCACCGGCATGGGCAGGCGCGCGGCGAGCGCCTTCATGATCTCCGGATTGTGCCGGCCGCCGCCGGTGACAATCAGTTCGGTGGGGCTCTGACCCATCATCTCAAAGCCCAGCCGCACCCCCTCCGCCATGAAGGCCACCAGCGTGGCCGCCGCGTCTTCCAGTTCCAGCGGCGCCAGCGGTTCAAGCGAGAAATCGAACCGATCCAGAGACTTGGGCGGAGACGCCGAGAAGTAAGGATGACCTAGGAGGCCAGCCAATACGCCTTCATTGACCCGCCCGACGCTGGCGTATCTGCCCTTGTCGTCAAAACGGCCGGCGCCCCTCGCCTGAACCATAAGGTCGATCATGCCGTTGCCGGGACCGGTGTCGAAGGCCGCGATCGCCTCCCCGCCGGACCAGAAGGTGACGTTGGCGACGCCGCCGATGTTCAACACCGCCAGTGGCGCTTTCAGGCCCGAGGCCACCGCGCGGGCCAGGTGATAGATCGGCGCCAGCGGGGCGCCTTCCCCGCCGGCAGCGACATCCGCTGTGCGGAAGTCGTGGGCCACCGGCACGCCCGTGGCCTTGGCGAGCCAGGCCGCATCGCCAAGCTGCACCGTGCGGCCCACGCGGCCGTCCTTTGGACGTTCATGCAGCACCGTCTGGCCGTGCACGCCCAGCAGGTCGATGTCGGCCCATTTGAGGTCGTTGGCCGCCAGGAATTCCTCCGCGGCGGCGAAGTGCTCCTCGGCGCCCGCCCGCGCAGCCTTGGCGAAGATCGCAGGCTCCGGCGCGCCCCGCGGCCAGGCCAGGGCCTGCTTCGTCGCCTCCAACATCACCTCGCGAGTGGCGTCGGTCAGCTTGCGCTCCCCCGCCGGGCCGAACGCGGAAATCGCCTGCCCATCGGTCTCCAGCACCGCCATGTCGACGGCGTCGAGGGAAGTTCCAGTCATGAATCCCAGCACGCGCATGCGGCTTGACTGCCATGGGTCGCCTCACGTAGCTAGCCCGCCATGATCGGACCTGCGCCCCTGACCGGCCGCTATTGCCGCCTGCCCATCTAGCAGGCGACCGATCCCTCGCGCCTGCCTCACCCGGCCGGCGCACCTTCACCAGATCCGAGACAAAGCGCCGGCCTCCTTCCCACCGGAGTCCCGTGATGTCCCTCGAAACCGCCGACAAGGCCGTGCTAGAGCGCACCGGCTCGTTCCTTGAGAATCCCCGAATGACCGATGCCGCTTTCCAGTCGAAGTTCCTGCAGGTCCTGCGCGACCGCGGCTACATCCACCAGATCACCCATCCGGAGGAACTGGACGCGGCCGCGCTCGCCGGCCCTGTCGCGGCCTACATCGGCTTCGATGCGACAGCGCCCTCCCTGCATGTGGGCAGCCTGATCCAGATCATGATGCTGCGCCGCCTGCAGCAGAGCGGACACAGGCCGATCGTGGTCATGGGCGGCGGCACCACCAAGGTGGGCGATCCCTCCGGCAAGGACGAAAGCCGCAAGTTGCTGACCGAAGCTGATATCCAGGCGAACATCGCCTCGATCCGCTCTGTCTTCGAGACCTTCCTGACCTTCGGCGACGGGGCGACCGACGCCATCATGGTCGACAACGACGAGTGGCTGTCGAAGCTGGGCTACATCGATTTCCTGCGCGACTACGGCGTGCACTTCACGATCAACCGCATGCTGGCGTTCGACTCTGTGAAGCTGCGGCTCGACCGCGAGCAGCCGCTGACCTTCATCGAATTCAACTACATGCTGATGCAGGCCACCGATTTCCTGGAGCTGAACCGCCGCTATGGCTGCGTGCTGCAGATGGGCGGTTCGGACCAGTGGGGCAACATCGTCAATGGCGTGGAGCTGATCCGCAGAGTGGATCAGAAGCCGGCGTTCGGCCTGACCACGCCGCTCTTGGCCACCGCCTCCGGCGCCAAGATGGGCAAGACCGCCCAGGGCGCCGTCTGGCTCAACGCCGACCTGCGCAGCCCCTACGACTACTGGCAGTTCTGGCGGAACACCGAGGACGCCGACGTCGGGCGCTTCCTTCGGCTGTTCACCGACCTGCCGCTGGAGGAGATCGCACGGCTGGAGGCTCTGCCGGGCGCGGAGATCAACGACGCCAAGAAGGTGCTGGCGAACGAAGCCACCGCGCTGCTGCATGGACCTGAGGAAGCGGCGAAGGCTGCGGGCGCAGCGGAGGCGGCGTTCGTCCAGGGCGCGCTCTCCGACGACCTGCCGACGCATGAGGTCCCGGCGGCCGAGCTCTCTGCGGGCATCATGCTGGCGGCGCTGTTCGAGGCCGCCGGCCTTGCGGGTTCGCGCGGCGAAGCCCGCCGCCTGGCCCAGGGCGGTGGCCTCAGGGTCAACGACAAAGCTGAGGCCGACGCCAACCGCACGATCACAGACGCCGACCTGGTCGATGGCGTCGTCAAGCTGGCGGCCGGCAAGAAGAAGATCGTCCTGATCCGGCCGGTCTGAAGGAGAACGCGATGAGCAAGATCACCGAGGGCGCCAAGGCGCCCGACTTCGCCATGGACAGCGCCGCAGGCCCGCTCCGGCTGGCGGACTTCGCGGGCAAGACCTTCGTGCTCTACTTCTATCCGAAGGACGACACCCCGGGCTGCACCAACGAGTCCAAGGACTTCACAGCCCTGAAGCCCGAGTTCGACAAGGCCGGCGTGGCCGTGGTCGGGGCCTCGAAGGACAGCCTGAAGAGCCACGAGAAGTTCGCTTCCAAGTATGGACTGACCATCCCGCTGGGCTCCGACCCCGAAGGCAAGACGATCGAGGCCTTCGAAAGCTGGGTCGAGAAGAAGCTCTATGGCCGGGAATATATGGGCATCGACCGCTCCACCTTCCTGATCAAGGACGGGGTGATCCAGCGCATCTGGCGTAAGGTGAAAGTCGCTGGCCACGCCCAGGCGGTGCTGGACGCCGCCAAGGCGCCCTAGGTTGGCGCGGCCTGGCGTCGCACGCCTCCGGGCAGCCTAAATAGGCGATGTGGCGGATTTGGCGCGCCGATCTGCCGGGTTTCCCCTGGGGCTCCTTGGGTCTGGACCGGCCCGCAATCAGCGATCAGGTTCAGCGAACAGAGGCTGCGATTCGCGCATCCGTTAAGCTTGTGATCGAGCTTGGCGTAAACCGTCTTGCGCGCCCTTAATTTCTCATTGCATATCGCCGAAGTTCCATGGGGATGGGGACTTCAGCGATCGCATGCAACGCCTAGCGCGCCTCCGCCGCTCGCTCCTTGAGCTGTTCCCGGAACGCCATCTCTACGTCCGCTCGGGCGGTGAGATGAAGGGCTACGTCCTTACCCCCAAGACCCAGATGCTGGTCGCCGCCGGGATTTCCGCCGCGGCGCTCTGGATGGGCGTCTGCAGCGCCGCCATGCTGGTCAACATGTTGTCGGCGTCGTCCGCCGACCGCGAGATCGCCCGAACCCAGGCGAAGTACGAGCGCTGGATCGCCGACCGGCAGGCGCGCCTGAACTCGGCGGTCGCCCAGTTGAACGCCGGCGGGAACACTTCCAACGCCGGCGTCGCCGCCGACATCGAAAAGCGCCACGCCGCCCTGGCCATGCTGCTGACGGACATGAAGTCCACCCCCGGCGCCGCGGCGGCGCTGACGCCGGTGATCAACAAGGCGTTGGCCTCCAACGACAAGAACCCGGCCCATATCGTCGAGGCCGTGCGGGTCAGTCAGGAACAGCTGCTGGACGCCGCCGACACCTTCGCCAAGAGCCGCGCCGACCGGCTTCGCCTGGCCTTCCGGCTGGCCGGCCTGACCCCCTCGGCCTATGTGCCGCAAGGCAGCGCCCTTGGCGGACCGCTGATCGAGTCCAAGGACCCCCGCGCGCTCGCCGCCGTGCTCGACGTCGACGAGGGCTTCGCGGACCGAATCCAGCACGCCGCCAGCGACATGAGCGAGGCCCACGCCCTGGAGCAGGCCGCCCACGATCTGCCCTTCGCCAATCCGACGCCCGGCGCCGAACGGTCCAGCGGATTCGGGGTACGGGTCGATCCCTTCACCGGCCGCCCGGCCTATCATTCCGGCCAGGACTTCTCCGGCTCGCGTATGGAGGCGATCCACGCCACTGGCCCAGGAATTGTCTCCTTCACGGGCGTGCGCTCCGGCTATGGCAACACCGTCGAGATCGACCACGGCAAGGGCCTGAAGACCCGCTACGCCCATCTGGCGGTGATCTCGGTCGCCGTCGGCCAGCAGGTCGCCGTCGGCCAACGCCTGGGCGGCATGGGCTCGACCGGCCGCTCCACCGGCACCCATCTGCACTACGAGGTGTGGCTGAACGGCCGCGCCATGAACCCGGACCGTTTCCTCAAGGCAGGCGACTATGTTCAGCAAGCCGAGTAAGCCCGCGAACGCCTCGAGCCGTCCCGAACTCGCCGATACGCCGTCGCGCAAGCCCATCGCCATGTCGCTGATTGCGGAGAACGTCAGCGTCGACGGCGATATCGCCAGCGACGGCGACATCCAGCTCGACGGCGCGGTGCATGGCGACCTGAAGGTAGCGCATCTGTCGATCGGCGAGACGGGTCAGGTCGAAGGTGCGATCACCGCCGACGCCGTGGAGATCCGCGGCCGGGTGGCCGGGACGATCACCGCCAAGACCGTGCGCCTGTTCGCAAGCGCCAAGGTCGACGGCGACATCACGCACGGCCAGCTCGCCATTGAAGCCGGCGCCCACTTCGCCGGCCGCAGCGTGAAATTGGACGAGCCGCAGCAGGAACAGCTCAGCCTGCCGATGGCGGCGGAATAGCTACTCGCGCGTCACGCCCACGCGCTGGGCCAGGGACGCGCCCATAAAGGCGTCGAGGTCGCCGTCGAGCACCCCTTGGGTGTCGGAGGTCTCGACCTCAGTCCTAAGGTCCTTGACCATCTGATACGGCTGCAGGACGTAGCTCCTGATCTGGTGGCCCCAGCCGATGTCGGTCTTCTGGTCTTCCAGCGCCTGCTGCGCCGCCTCGCGTCGCTGCAGTTCCGCCTCGTAGAGTCGCGCACGCAGCATCTTCCAGGCTTCGTCCCGGTTCTGGTGCTGCGAACGGCCGGCCTGGCAGGCCACCGCGATCCCGGTCGGGATGTGGGTCAGGCGCACGGCCGAGTCGGTCTTGTTGATATGCTGGCCCCCGGAACCCGAGGCTCGGTAGGTG
>NZ_SSMZ01000081.1 GCF_004799395.1 Phenylobacterium sp. | reverse complement strand
GGAGGTATGCCCTGACCTGCCCTGCCTGCTTCGCTGCCTGTCCGAGGGCGCGGGCGTCGTACTGGTCGTCGAAGAAGCAATGCAGACCTCCGGCTATCCCGACCTGGTCCGCTGGATCGATGACCAACCGCCCTGGTCCGACATGCCGATCATCCTGCTCGCCCTGCGCGGCGGCGGCTTGGAGCGCAATCCCGCCGCCCAACGCCTAGCCGCGGCGCTGGGCAACGTCACCTTCCTGGAGCGCCCGTTCCATCCGACCACCCTGGTCAGCATCGTGGAGACCGCCTTGCGCGGTCGCCGCCGCCAGTACGAGGCGCGCGACCGCATCGAGACCATCCGCGCCGCAGAGGTCCTGCTGGAGCGGCGGGTCGAAGAACGCACCTCCGAGCTGGCCAGCGCCAACCGCCAGCTGGCCGGCCAGATCGCCGAGCGCGAGCGCGTCGAGGGCGAGCTGCGCCAGACCCAGAGGCTGGAGGCCGTGGGTCAGCTTACATCTGGCGTCGCTCACGATTTCAACAACCTGCTGATGGTGGTGCTGGGCAATGTCCGCCAGATGCAGAAGTCGCTGAGCGATCCGGCCTGCCAGCGACGCCTGCAGATGATGGCCCAGGCGGCCGAGCGGGGCGCGCAGCTTACCGCCCAGATGCTGGCCTTCTCCCGCCGCCAACGCCTCGAGCCCCGCGCGGTCGACCTCAACGACACCGTCGCCGGCATGCGCGACCTCCTGCACGCGACCATGGGCGGCAGCGTGCACATCGAGACCGTCCTGCAGCCGAGCCTCTGGCCGGCGATGATCGACCCCACCCAGATCGAGCTGGTGATCCTCAACCTCGCCATCAACGCACGTGACGCCATGGAGGTCGGCGGGGCGCTGACGGTCGAGACCGGCAATGTCACGCTGGGCTCCCCGGCGCAGCCGGAGGAGCCCACGGCCGGCGACTATGTGATGGTGGCGGTCACCGACACCGGCTCGGGCATGACGCCGGAGGTCCTGGCCAAGGTCTTCGAACCCTTCTTCACCACCAAGGCGGTCGGCAAGGGCTCGGGCCTCGGCCTCAGCCAGGTGTTCGGCGTGGCCAAGCAGTCTGGCGGCGGGGTGAAGATCGACTCGACGCCCGGCCGCGGGACCTCCGTGCGGGTTTTCCTGCCGCGCGCGGCCATGGCCGTCCTGCCCACGACAGTGGCGCCCGCCGCCGAGACCATGCCGCCGTCCGCCGACCTGAGCGTCCTGCTGGTGGACGACGACAGCGCCGTGCGCGAGGTGACCGCGGGCATCCTGCACGACCTGGGCTACAGCGTCGTGGAGGCCGGCAGCGGCGGAGCGGCCCTCGACGTCCTCGACCGGCAGTCGAAGATCGACCTCCTGCTGGTGGATTTCGCCATGCCCGGCATGAATGGCGCGGAGGTGGCGCGCGAGGCGCACGCGCGGCGCCCCGACCTGCCGGTGCTGTTCGTCACCGGCTACGCCGACACCGACGCCCTGGCCTCCGCCGGGGACGATGGGATCCTGCGAAAGCCCTTCGTCGAGGAGGATCTGGCCGCCAAGCTGCGCTCGGTCCTGCGAGCCGAATAGGCCGGCTGCTCATAAGACCGAAGACGGCGGCTGGGCATGGACGGAGGCGCGTCGCGACCACCGGAAGGCAGTCTCATCGCCTCAGCGCGATTCAACCTGGGTGGCACGGGCGCCAGCCGCGCCCGTATCCAAAACGGCGCCTTACGCATCTCTCATATGGCGCAGGAGACCATTCTCGAATTCCAGCTTGCGGAGTTTCTCGACCGCCCGCGCGCTTTCCCGTTCGAGCCGGTCGATCCTGAGGGCGTGCAGGTCGAGGCCGACCTGACGCGCGGCGAAGGCCAGCACCTCGATTTCGTCCGGCCGGTAAGCCTCGCCTCCCGGCTTCGGGCCCAGGAGCACGCCTCCGAGGAGGCCGTTGCGCTGAAGCATCGGGAGCGCCAGCGCCGCCGGGATCGCCGTGGCCGTGCCCGGCGCGAAGATCTCCCGCCGCTGCGCTCGCATGGCGACCAGGAGCGGCTCATCGGGATCAAGGACAGGCGGAAAGCTATCGGCTGGAGAATAGCCGCGGTAACGCCCGTCGGCCTCAAGCAGGTAGAGCCCGCAGGCCGCGCCGCCGGTGAACCGCACGAGTTCCGCCACGAAGGCGGACCGCAACCGATCCGGCCGGGTGATGAAACTCGCCTCCTCGACCAGCTGGCGCAGGTGTTTCTCGTTGTCGTGCCACCGGCGGAAGAACACCATTTCAAGGTGCCGTTCCACGAAGTCCCGCACCCGGTGGAAGGTCAGGTACACGCTGACCGCGATCACGGCATCGAGCAGGGCGCTCTCGTTTCGGCCCGAGGGCTTGAGGACGTGCTCAACTGCCCACTCCACCAAGCCGAAAGCCGTGAGCATGATCAGGCTGACGGCGCCGTAGACGAGCGTGCGGTTGAGGACAAAGCCCAGGTCGACCACGCGATGACGAAGGACCGCGTAGGCGAACAGCAACGGACCGATCAGGCTAAGCACCACATTCACGTCGTAGAGCGGATTCTCCGGGTCCATCCGGGCGAGCTTCAAGACCAGGAAGGAATAGGTCTGCACCGCCGAGAGCGAGAAGGTCAGGAACAGGGCGATCAGCAGCAGCCCGTAGCGCGCCCTCAGGAAGCCCGAGGCGCCGGCATATCCTCTGGCGAAATAGTAGACGGTCGCAGCGTAGGCGAAGCTCTCCTCGATGATGAGCAAGACGACGTTCGCCCGGATAAGGGGCGAGGTGTAGGCGAAGGCGTTCGAGTAAAACGCCAAGGCGAATTCCGCGGCCAAGCCGGCTATCAACGCGCCATACCCAAGCTTTTCGACGCGGGTCACTGGCCGGCTGTTGCTGTCGTAGAACGATAGCGCGAACGCCAGGATGAGGAACGGCACCAGGGCCACGCCGCTGTAGGCCACAGTCGTCCAGAATATCGACCAAGCAGGCGGTGAAGGAAAATTGCTGGTGATGGTGGAGACGACGAACGCCATTCCAAGCGCTTCCACGGCGAAATCCCCCCGCCGCCGGAAGAACAGCATCAGCCCCAGACCGAGGTCGAACAGGGTGATCGCAAACCTGTAGTTGCCGACGCTCCTCGATACGCCTTGGTATTCGGGAACGATGAGGGCCAGGTGCTGCGGCTGGCCGGGTGCAACGCGCGTGAATCCGAAGGTCTCGCCGGTCTCCAAGGCTCGGAAGTCATTCCAGCGGATATCCAGCCGAAGCCGGTCGCCTTCGTGCACTCCGGCTTGCGCCAGCGGGCTGCCGGCGCGCAGCCCTCGAACCCATACGTCAATGCGACCCGGATCGGTCGTGCGGATCAGGTCAGCGCCCAGTGAGGCTGAGGCCACCCCGCCATAGGTCGACGGCGCGAGCATGCTGGTGCGCACGTACATGGCCGTCGAGAACAGCGCCAAGAGGATGTAGAAATAGGCGCAAGCTCGCCAGAGCCGGGCGCCAAGGGGCCGCCGCGCGGGCAGATGTTCCGGAGCCGCCACCGCATCCCCCCAAAAACTGGCGCTACCGTAGCCGAACTTCAGATGACAATGGAATGGTCACTGCAAGGCGGAAGCAACCTTCGCCTCCGCTCGCGCAGCGGACCTACGGAATGTCAGCAACGGGTCATGAGCGGCGGTTCGCGATACGAGTTCGAGGTTAGACCTTGTGCTTCGGCAGATTCGAACCAAACGCGCCTAACCGCACTTCCCGCCGTCGCGATCGAAGGTCAACCTGGCCCCATCACCGGTCCTTGGCACAGCGCCAGACTCGACATTCCACGAGGCGAGCGAGTGCTTTCGATTCGTTGCTGATCTGCGAAGAGTCCGCCTATGGGGCCTGTGCGGTCGCGCCGATGCTTCTGCCCTTACCCCGTCCATCCCCAGGCCCGCACCAGTCCGGCCGTCGCAGATTTCCACGCGGGTAAGAAAAAGAGCACCGACACGATGGCTTCGCCGGTCCACAGCAGGGCCGCGCCCAACATCAGCGAACGCGTGACTCGACGATGCCGGATCAGATCCCACGCGAACATGGCGATCAGCAGCAGGGCCGTTCCCCAATAGTAGGTCAGCCAAACCGCCAGCGGGTTGTCAGGCGTCGCGCTGACTAGGTTTGTCGCGATGCGGCCGGGCCCGACATCAGCCAGCGCAATGGCCGCCAGGACCATAAAGCGGCTGTGATCGACGCGATTTCTGCGCGTGGCCACGCCGGCGGCGGTGCAGACCGCGAAGGCGAAAATGTCCTGGAACTCCTCGCCGAGGAACTGGGGCGCATAGTCAGGATGACCAACCTGCCGGGCCATGTCGACCATCGCGGCGACGATCCCAAGGGGGACCATCGCTGCCGAAACCGCGACCACCGCCCACCCCAGTTTGCGGTGAAGCCGGATGCTGCCCGTTTCGGCCAACAGGACCTGCGTCGACACCAGCCCCAGCCACGCCACGCTGAACGCGCCATGGAGGCCAAGGATGGGCGGCGGCGCCGGCTGTTCGTGCAGGAAACGTGCGAGATCCGCCCCGAACCCAAAGAGCGCGAAGGTCCATATTCCCAATATCCAAGCAAGCGTGACCCTGCGGTCAGCCTGCGCGGGCAGAGCAATAGTCGACATTGTTCCCCCCGATCCCCCGTCGCCCCGACGGCAACCTTCGAACCGCCATGTTCCCCGATCAGCAGCGCATGCGCCGCCGATCGATTTCAGACTAGGGAGGTGTCCGCCGAGGTGAAAGGTACATTTCTGTCCGGCGTGATCGAGCCCGAGAAGCCGGTGTTCTAGCGGGGACCTTGAGCAGCGGGGGCGCTGACGGCTGGGTTGCGCCAGAGGAACGGACCTTGGCGCCGCTCCGGAATCTGGACATTCATCAGTCTGCCCGACCGGACGCTGTCTTGGACGCTGGTGTTCTTTATAGTGCGGCTCTGTAATTCTGGGGGGCGGCAGCTTGGACTATCGACTGTTCGCCCTGCCTATTGTGATCGGGCTCTTTTCCTGGAGTCTCTGGCGCGCCTTCACGCGCGGCGAGCTTCCGCCGCGTGTTGGCGGTATCCGCAAGACAGAGGCGCCTATCAAATTCTGGGTTGTGGTGTCCGTGTATGGACTTGCTGTCGCCGTTTGGGCGGCGGCTGGCGTACTTGGGATCTACCGAGTGTTCCACCCGAGGCCTCTCGCTGAGCGGATCGCCTCATATTACCCGGTCGCGGCTGTAAGGCAGAAAGTCGGAGGCCACGCGGTGCTCAACTGCGCGGTCACGTCGGGCTATGGAGTCAAGGACTGCCACGTGGTCTCGGAGAGCCCGCCTGCCATGGGCTTCGGCCCAGCAGCTCTGCAGATTTCCAAGCTTGTTACATTGCCCGATCGAGACCGCGTGGGTGTCCATCCGGGCCAAGTGATCAATCTCCCAATCCGCTTCAAATTACCCGTGCGAAAATCCTAGCTGCACGGTGCTCAGCCGCTCCATTTGTGCGGGCCGGGTTGGTCGACGTTGCGCCTCGAGCGGCCGTTGGGATACCTCCAGAACCCTTCCGTTCAGCCGCTTCGGGCGCCAGGGCCGCGAACGGAGAGTTTCGGGATCTGAGCCAAGGGGGCGAACCGATCCCATTGCGGACCTTCGGGCCGCCCGGCTACGGTTCGTCGAAGCCTTGTGGGGGGAATATGCAAGACGCCGTGCGCCTGGGCGCGTCATTCGCCGTCGTCTGCGCAATCCTGGGCGGCATCTCGCTCGCGAGTTCAGCCGCCGCGCAGGGCGCGTGCCGGGACGGCTACGAAACCGCGAGATGCCCGCTCAGCGCGGCCGTCGCGACGGCCCCAATCGCACCCCTCTTCGCGCCGACCGGCTGGAAGACCGTTGCCCTGGACCACGTCACCATCGCCGTCGCAAACCCCCAGACAGAGGCGGCCTTCTACAGCGCGCTCATCGGCTGGCGGCTGCGCAGCGCCGACGGCAGCCGCGCCGTGATGGATGTCGGCCGCTGGGGCTCGGTCGTCCTGCAGCAGGAGCCGGGTCTGCCATCGGCGGTGGTCCGCGGCTTCAGCTTCGTCATCTCGCCGTGGAACGCGCAGGCGGTCGAACGGGCGCTGAAGGAACGCCGCCTGTCCCCCGTTCGCGACGACGACGGCAAGGGGTTCCAGAGCTTCCATGTGAAAGATCCGGACGGCTTCGACGTTCAGATCGGCAACGGCCGCGGCCTCGCTGCGGGCCGCAACGGTCAAGGAACGGGCGGATCCGCGGCGCCAACACCCGCGCCCTTCAAGCCGACAGGATGGCGCAGCGTCTGGCTGGATCACCTGTCCTTTCGGGTCACCGACTACAAGCGCTCGGCGTCCTTCTACGAGAACCTTCTCGGGTGGGCGCCGACCTATGACGAGGGAAGCCAGGCGGAACTGATGATCGGCGACGTGGGTGACATCATCATCCGGGGCGGCAACCCGAAGAACCCGGCGTTCAAGCCCTCAGGCCAGCCGGCGGTCCTCGATCATATCTCCATCGGTATCGCGCCCTGGGACACCGATACGGTCCGCGCTGAGTTGGAGCAGCGGGGCCTGCCCATCAGGGTCGATACCTCGACAAAGGACGAAATCCACGTCGCCGCCTACAAGAGCTATCACACCCGCACCCCCAACGGCTTCGACCTCCAGATCAGCTACATCACACAGGCGAACCGGCTAGCCCTGCCGAACGCGGTGAAGCCGAAGTAGGGCCAGCACTAGGCCGGTGAGGTAGTTGCGGCGCTTCGGCGAGTCCGGTTAGCTGCCCTCTCATTGATCCGTCGGGGGGCGGCATGGACATCCATAAACCCAAACCCTGGCACGGCATTCGGGAGTTCCTGAAGGAGTACCTGATCATCGTGATCGGGGTGCTGACGGCGCTGGGCGCTGAGTCCGGCGTCGAGTGGCTGCACTGGCGCCACGAAGTGGTGGCGGCGCGGGAGACACTCAGGCCGGAATACCTGCGCATCGTCCGCCTGGTCGGCGTGCGCGTGGCCCAGTCGCCCTGCATCGCCGAGCGCGTCGATGCCTTGAACGACATCCTCAACCAGGCCGGCCAGAGCGGGCGCCTGCCGCCCCTTGGCCCGGTGCTGCAGCCCACGCGCGACCCGTGGACCCTCCGGGGTTGGGAGTCGGTGGTCTCTAGCCAGGTGCTGCCGCACATCCCGCGCGAGGAGGTGCTGCTGGAGACCAGCATTGCGGCGAGAACCGACTACCTCATCCGCATCCGCGATTCCGAAATGGACCACTGGGCCGTGCTCGGCGGGCTGATGGGACCCGGACGCAAGATCGAGCCTGGAGAGCTACCCAGCTATCGCACCGCCTTGGGGCTCGCCGCGCGCGAGGCCGGGCTCATCCGCAGCAGCGCCGGCCTCCTCGTGCCCGACATCGTCGAGACCGGCGTCGTCACCCGCGCCGAGGCCACTAAGGCCTGGCAGGAGGGCATGGACGACGGACGGCGCTGGATAATCTGCCACCCGCTCGGCGACACACCGATCCGCTTCTCCGCGATGCAGGGCCCGGGGCTCAGCGCGCCGCCGAACAGCCCGTTCATTGCGTCGGACGATCCCGTTAAGAGAAGCTTGGCCAGCCCGCCGCCGAACCAATCGGCCACGGCCCACCCATAATTCGGGAAGCAGGGTCCGATTCCCCCTGTTGCGGACGTTGAGCACGTCGGCCTCCAGACGGTTTAGCAGCGCAAGGCAATCGCCCTCACGATCCACGTCGCCGCGTCCGGTGTGCCCCCCAGGGGACTTTCCCAGAATCAGTCCGCCGTGAGCCCACCAGACTTGTTCAGAATATCCAAAACGCCGTGAAAACCCGGCGATCATGGCGCTCGCTCAATCCAGCCTAACGCCGCGCCAGGGCTCCAGCGAAGTCGATCACGCACATCGAGCCGTATATGCGATGGGGCCCGCAACTGACCCCCGCGACTTGGTAGGCGGGCCCGAAAATGTTGTTCCGATGGCCGCGGTTGGGGACGCCGCTGTCGACGATGAGCTGGCGCACGACGTCGGCCGGCGTCCGATAGCCGTAGGAGATGTCTTCGGCCGCCAGTCCCGCCCAGACCTGATGATGCTGCAGGCGGTCCCCGAAGGTCTCGCCACGAGGTCCCGCATGACCCTCCTCTCCGCTTGGACCTTGCGCGGCGGTATGGGCTTGCGCCGCAGCGGCGAGCCTGCTGTCGTAACGCAGAGGCGCCAGCGGCCGGGTCTGGCGCAGAAAGTCGAGGGCCTCCTGGAGCGCGCCAGAGTCCTCGTAGGCGAAGGTCGCTCCAGCGGGGTCTGGGCGCTCGGTCTGCGCCTCTTCTTCTAGTCTGCGCGCGTAGGCAGCCGGATGGGTGCGGGCGAAGTTGATTTCGTCGAGGACGCTCTGATCGTGGGAACCGGCCAACGCCGCGCGCGGCGCAGTCCCAAGCCATAGCGAGAAGACGGCCGCAGCGACGGCTGCATGGAGACGGCGCTGATGCATACAAAATCCATTGCTACCGTCCCTCCACGCTCCTTACCTCGTACAAGATGGCCCTGACCACGCGGCCTGACGCCTCAGGGCCGCATGCGTCCAGCCGCTTTGGGTCGCTTCTAGCCATTGGATTGGAGCCGTAGACTTCCTGCCGGTAGACCTGATTGCGATCACGCCGAATCCGGACGCTCCCAACGGGAGAGAAGGGTCAGGTCCGGTCGATCTGCAGTGTCTCGGATGCGCCATCAGCAGCCAGTGGGCCAGCTCCAGAAACTCGCCCTTCGCGCGCGCCAAGTCGCCGGCTCCGCGAATGGCAAATTTTCGGCTCTGGCCCAACGGGGAGAACCGACCCCTAAGCGTACTCCGCTTGCGATGCGTTACGGTTGCCGCTCGTCGTCCGTCGGGCGTGAATCCGTCGCGACCGGAGGCGGCGGCCGAGCGCCGCCGCGCATGAAGAAGCGAAGGCCCGCGATCAGGAACGATGCGACCAACACGCCGACCCAGGTCAGTGGGTCGCTGAACGAGATGTGGTCCACTGGAGCCCTCGATGCATTGCAGGCGGAAGGTGTCTCGAAGGGCGCGCGCCGTCAAACCTGTCCGCGACGATGCGCGCCGCCCGCCATTGCCGGGGTTCGCGATGTCTGGCTAGCTCGCCTTAGTTGCGAGTGATCCGTCGGGGGGCGGCATGGACATCCACAAACCCAAGCCCTGGCACGGCCTGCGGGAGTTCCTGAAGGAGTACCTGATCATCGTCGTCGGCGTGCTGACCGCGCTGGCCGGCGAACAGACGGTCGAATGGCTGCACTGGCGGCACGTCGTCGCCGAAACGCGCGAGGCGCTGAACCACGAGCTGAGTTTTGACCTCGGCGTCGTTCAGACTCGGATCGACCAGGCGCCGTGCATGGCCCGGCGTCTGTCCGAATTGAAGACGGGCTTCGAGCTGCATGCCAATGGAGAGCCGCTGCTGTTGAAGCGGCCATTCGGGCAGCCCGACACCCCGCACCTTCGCACCTCGGTCTGGGAGACGGCGATTGCAGACCAGAGCACGTCGCACATGCCCCTGGACATCAAGCTCCGCTACGCCGGGGTCTATGAGGCGGTCTACTGGCTTCGGGAAAGGTCGACAGAGGAGCGGGAAGCCTGGACGCGCCTCAATGCGATCGATGACCAGAAGGTCATGACGGATCAGGACTGGGCGGCCCTTCACCAGTGGAAGGCCCACGCCCAAGCTCTCGCGGAGAAGGTCGATGACGCCATCCTGCCATATTCGAAAGACGGCGCGACCAGCCAACTGTTCCTTGATCGGACGGCTGGCCTTGGCGTGAAGGCGGAGCCCTTCCGCCTGGGTGGCGCGCAAGCGCGCTTGCAGGCGAGGGTCGCGAA